>JAQWFD010000037.1 GCA_028704555.1 Desulfobacterales bacterium | reverse complement strand
GCTGGCGCCGCCAGTCATAGACCGTGGTGTAATGAACGTCGGCAATCTCTGCTGCCTTCTTCATCCCGATTTGTTTGGCGCTGTTAAGGATTGTCAGTTTTTGATTTTGGCTGAATTGTTTCAAACTTATAACACTTTCTCCTTTTTTGGGGGGAGAAGAAAGTGTTACCCAATTTTTCTATGATTTGTATGCTTTTTTACTATCACGTTGCAAATAACCGGATGCCAAAAGATGCAGAGCGAAGCGGCGCAGCTTTTGGCAGTCCGCGTTAATTTGCCTTGTTATGGCTATGGCTTTACTGCCTCAACAGTTGCCGAAACAACATAATCCTCAACCTTACTTCCGGGTGCCCAATCACGGATAAAGGCTTTACTTTCATCTTTTGGCCTGATCCGGATGTTCTCAAAGCCAGCTTGCTGCAACATAGATTCGAGTTCCGAAATATAAGATGCGCCCGTGATACAACCAGTATACATTGCCATATCTTTCTTTACGTCGTCCGGAATCTCAGCGGTGGCAACAACATCGGAAATCGCCAGCCGCCCACCTTGTTTTAATACGCGGAATGCCTCACGGAATACCCTTTCTTTCTCTGGAGAAAGGTTGATCACACAGTTGGAAATGATGACATCGATAATTCCATCGGCAACTGGCAGGTTTTCCAACTCTCCCAGGCGAAAATCGACGTTCTCGAAACCGGCTTGTTCAGCGTTACGGCGGGATTTGGTGATCATCTCCGCTGTCATATCAACACCGATAACAACTCCCTTGTCCCCAACAACCCGCGCCGCCAGGAAACAATCGAATCCTCCTCCGCTGCCCAAGTCCAGCACAACTTCGCCGGTTTGTAAGGAAGCGATGGCCTGCGGATTGCCGCACCCAAGGCCCATGTTCGCCCCTTCCGGCACGGCAGTCACGTCCTCGCCGGAGTAACCCAAGCCAAGCGAAATATCCGCTGCCGTCAGGCCATTGAGTGTTCCACAACAGGATGAGGGTGAGCAACCGCAACCGGCGCTTCCCGATGCAGCTACCTTTCCGTAGTTTTCTCGAACAGCACTGCGAATTTCGTCATTCTTACTTTTGTCCATTTGCACCTCCTCTATAGGGTTAATGATTAATGCTCACACTTATAGACGAGGAAACATCAAAAAGGACGCAAAATATCAGCAACAACCATCACAAATTCCGTCTTTTCGTTCGTACCCACTAATTCGACCACGATGGTCGAAATCAAGCCGGCAACACTCAGCCAGCATTTCTTTCAAGAGGGCTCGGCCCCGTTGGACTCGGGATTTGGCGCCCGAAGCCGAAATGCTCTGAACCTGGGCGACTTCCTTCTGCCTCAATCCTTTCAATTCTGCCAAAGTGACTGCCTCGCGATAGTTCTTGGGCAGAAGTTGAATCATTGGTTGCAGGCATTCCGACAACTCTTGAGTCACCTTTTCTGAGGGATCGGTTTCAGGTTGCGAAAGCCACTCAGGAATATCTACGGTTGGCTTCTGCGACCGGAAATAATCGATGATAGCGTTTCTTGCAATTTGGTAGAGCCAGCTTTTCAGTTTTGTCTCGTCTTTCAAGGAAGCCAAACCGAAATGCATTTTCAAAAATACGTTCTGAAGAATGTCATCAGTCGCTGCGTCATTCGATATTCTTCTTTTAATAAACGTACGAAGATTTGAATGATATTCAAGCCAGACTTTTTCTGATATGTCCATTAGTTGGATCTCCATGCCGCCATAACGCCTGAAATGACCTGCCGAAAAAGCGTCAGCTTTTTTGGTCAGAGTCTATTGATTGGTTAGGGATTCTCTCTCAATTTGAACGACACATTGTAGTATCGCACGTCGATGTTGTTCGTCATTTCCAAGGCATAGGTCAATTTCGGATCGTGATCTCGACAGATGATTAATCCTTTCACCATCTGTCCATCCGAACACAGATTCATCTTCACCCATCCCATGTACCGTAGGATCTGCCCGACGACTCTGTCGGAGGGTCGCCCCTTCTTCAACTCAATCACAACGAATGCGTTGGACTGTGCATCGACTGCCAGTATGTCGATGGAGCCGATGTCGGTTGCGTATTGTTGACCGTCGTTCCCTTCCGAATCCTCGAAAAGCCCCAGGTGTCCTTTGAAGATCGTCACGAAGTTACTGACGATGAAATCCTCCAAGTACTTTTCCAGAACGAACTCACTCGGGTCATCGACTTCGGGTTCGTCATCCGGCGTGCAGATTGGAGGGCCAGAGCCTTCAACAACGCTTCGAAATTGGTCCTCCGAAAACTCCGCCAATGTGTGCATGGGAAAGACAATCGTAGAGAAAGGCTTGTCGCGGGGTTGGTCTTGCCAAGCAACGTCTATGAATCCCGGATGCTCGACGTGTGAATTCCGAGCCGGCGCGTATGCGGCGGGTCCGGTGATCCTGCCCACGCCAGCAAGCGTCTTCCTCCCCCGCCGTGCGATCACGTAGTCACCGGGAAGCATCTCGTGGTAGAACGCCCACAACATGTTTGTGTATAGCCCTTTGGTTTGCGAAGGCTTGCCCGGGTAGGCTGCGGAAACAGACTCGGCCAGTTCTTCTCTGGTTATGCCCGTGACATCGCCAAGCTGGCTCCAGCCGATGGATATCACGTTCTGGTCACGATCGAATTGCCATACTGCGTCGAATAGACCTGACGGCTTCGACTGAACGGGAGCCATTACCCAGTACCGCGGCATATCATGTCCTTTCTCTCGTTATTCCTAACGAAAAGCTCTTTGGATGCGGCTTTTTCCGCTCCTATGTGAACGAAATGTTAGGCAGACCTTCCCCAATTATCCACAGTGTTCGCAAGAACTTTCTTCTGCTCATTAAACTGACGCACTCTGTGAGCATTTGCTCCAGAGGGGTGCGGAAACTTGTTCAAAAGAGAAACGTTTGCCTGACAAATGGTTAACGCGTGTCGAACACACTCATTGGCGGCCTTCCCAAGCGGAACAACCAAAACAGGTGAGACCGCCATTAGCTCCTCCAAGAGCAAAGACTCTACCATTGAGCGAAGGTAATCATTCTTCAGTAAATTTGGAGTATGGCCCGTGTAGTTTTTATTGTTGTGAAAAACCGGATAGCGTAATACTGACGTCGTGTGGAGGTCGGGGTGCAATCCGCTAAAGAGGTCAACAGTCGAGGCAATGCCCAAGACCGAAGCAACACCAATTTCATCAAGCATCGCAACGAGGTTCTTACGCATGGCTCCGGCAAAAGCAGCTTGGCCTTTCGCACACGCACAAGCATCTATGTAGCTGAGGCCGCCTTTCAGGGCCTGTTGGGCTACCTTGTAAGCGACCTGAGCCTGTTGCCATCCTGGGGTGATACCGACGATAGCAATCCGGGCTCCTTTATTGATGTAGTCGACAGGTGCCCACACCACACTGAGAGTACCATTTTTATGAAGGACAAACTCGGACGGTACCGAGGCAATGTCCTTCGGCACACCATCAACGAGCATTTTGTAGCGATCGAGGTTATTCATTCATTTGCCTAACGCCGCTGCTAAGGGGCCGGGAAAGAAGAACCAAAGTCTTATTTCACGGCCCGGAAATTTATGTAAACTGAATTCGACCAAAAACGCCGCGGCCTTTCCCGGTCCCTCTTCAGCTTCTGGTTGGCAGTTCTTAGCCATTCCCAATGAATTCGTCAGGATGCTGTTTTACATATTCAGCTTGTAATTTAACGACCTGTTCTCCAAGGTTTTCCACGAATTCTTCCAAAAAACGCTTAAAACTCTCTTCAGATGCCCCAACGTCAGAAACGTCCTCAGATTCATCTCTATTGGGATCGCCGTAGCAACACTGATAACCCCAGTCTATGTACTTGGCTATTTCTTCAGGATAGTCAGTGCCATAATATTCCTTTTCGAGACACGCATTGTTACAGTATTGATTGAGCCCTTCAGTAAAACCAATAACGATGTCCCCCTTCTCAATTCTTGGCTCTGTAAGCATTTGTGAATAATCGCTACTCGTGATTCCGTCCTCAATTCCCATTCGGCACACATCCACATTGTGTTCGAGGATTTCTTCATATTGAAGTTCATTGTATCTGTTGCGAGTTAATCCAAGCACCTCATTAACGCATTTCTCTTCTATAGATGTGCTCGGTATCACGATTTTGTTCATATTCGATGTCTCCTTGTTGCCAACGGTCCGCATAACCGGCTGGCAATGGAGCGCAGCGGAATTGCCAGTCCGAGTTGATGCGGTTGGTTAGGTGCCATTTGGTACTATCCCCAATGACAAGTACCAATTCGAGTTAGCTTTCCACTCTTCTTTAACACCGGGCATTTGAAAATAATTTATGAGGTTTTCTTTCAATTCAGCGGGAGATGGTGCTTGCAGGCCGGATTTACCCTGGATATCGGACACAAGTGGGAAGGAACTATGCACCCAATCTATGCTGATAAGTTTTCGCTCGGCTATAACTTGAACTACGCAGCCGTTTGGCAGGCGGGACAATGCTTCATGCGAGAGCGTTAACAAGGTTCCGCTCGGCGATTTCTTTGTCAAAGCCACTGCATGAATCAAGGCTGTTCCCATTGTTGAGAACAGTGTCATTATTCCTCTCCCTAACCGTACACGACCATATTCATCACGTGCATCTCGCACGGATGCAGGATAACATCCAGATATGTCACCAAAACCACCTTCGCCAATAGTAGCTTTAGCAAAACGGCCTCCGGCTGAAATATGCCGCATGAGGGCTATTGCAATGGCAACGGGGATTTCTAGCGAGGTTGTCCCAAATTCGCTTACAATTGCAAAACCATCGCCAGTTTGATGGGCAAATATCCGATTTGGTGTTTCCGTGTAGCAATGCGACCCGATGAGGTAAATCCCCTCCATTAGGTCTCCGAGCGATAGAAGAATTTGGTTGTCTTTTTCATAAAGAGCACCGAAGCCTTCAATATCTATGTAAATAGACCAGCGATTGCCCATTGGGCCCTCTTTCATCTGACATAACCAGCGATTTCTTTTGCGAAGCTATCAAGGGTATAATCCATAGTGACCCAATTAGCCCCTTGAGAAAAAGAAGCTACCCCAAGAACGCGCTGAGTACTAAGATCCAAGAATCGAGCATTGAAAAATGTGAATCCCTGCATTATTGCGTCGCTTCGTGTCTGGTATGCCACAGAGACAACAACCGCCGTTGGGTAATAAATATTGGACTCCAATGCAGATTTTGACAAAGTCATCCCGTCTCTTGTTGCCGTAGCCTGTTTTAATTCAATGGCCTTTCTGGCTACATCTACAGGCACCACGTTAAGCCCGAGCTGAATAAGCCTGGCTTCCACTCTACCTTGCACTCCAGCATAGTCATTTTGGACTGAAACAGTTATTGGTGTATCTTTTGACAATGCGAAAGTCTGCGTTTGTGCCACCTGCATTGGCGTAACACAGCCCGCCAGGAACAAGAGAACTGTTGCAATAATTACGACAGGCTTCATTTTTCTCTCCTTTTTTAAGCACCTAACATGTATTAGACTGCCGAAGTGTCGCCTTATAAGGCGACGAGTTTTTATACGAAATCGGATTAGACGACTGATTCGTCGTCTAATCCGGGATATACAGGTATTAGACGACGAAATCGTCGTCTAATTATTTGATAATTCGTAATTAAATATTCTATTTATGTGAACAAATGTTCACAGAAGGGCCAATGGGGTCGGACCACAGTAACCAACTGATATCATTCCATTACGCATCATAATAAGGCCCCAATTCGGTTTTAAACAGCTATTTTTGGTACCAAAATGAGCTGTTTAAGATAAAAATTCAAGGAACAATATTCCTTAAACGGCCAATTTCATACCCCAAATGGTACGTTTAAGCCTAAAAAACGGCCTTATATTAGGCCCTTACTTAATTATTTCAGACAGTTGCTACGGCCCGACCCCATATTCCCGATATCAATGGCAAAGACACGTCTTTAAATTCTGTTAAATCGATTGACACTTCAATTTCCATTTTTTACCACACAACGCCCGCCGGATGAGCCGCGAGACTCGCAGGTGCGGGACGGAAATTGGTTTTTAATTTCCGGCCTGCGCTGAGAATCGCAGTCGGCTCCATTGGGCTTGATAGGCGGAGCGCGGAGCGCTTCGGCTGGCAAGCACAATGGAGCGAAGCTCATCCGACCTATCAGTGCAATAAGCGGAATTTTGTCCGTCATATCACCCTATGGGCGGACAGTATTTCCGCTTATTCCTATATTAATCTTGAAATAGGGAAAAATTCCCGGTTTTTTGTCCGCTTATTACATTTCATCTGGAAGCATTCCGCATATCACGGTATGTATGTGACAACATATGAAAAGTCAAAAGGGGAAAAAGCCGAAATTTTATCCCAATTCCAGACTTAAGCTCATGGATCAGGTGCGGGAAGTGTTGCGGTATCTTGCACCAGATCGACCAATATAACATATTGAAATTAAAATAACTAACTTAAAAAGCCCCCTTGAATAGGGCTTAGAGCAGACTTTTGGATGCCAAAAAGCGACCTCTAAATTTCTGATTTTCAAAAATATTTTTTTCACATCCATTGTGAGCATTTGACATGCCCATGAAATTATGCGTTTTTGCTTTTATCAATTTGTACCCCCTGATCTTAATCAGCGGTCTATGTCTGAATGATATTGCCATCATAAAAACGCCATTTCGATTCCTCATCGACTGCTTAGTAGAAATTACCGATGGTGTCAATCATTTCCGATATTTGTTTGATTGCAAGTCATATCCGGTCATGGAAAAATAGAATCCACCCTGTTTTCGGATACCAAAAATGAGCATAAAAATTATCGGCCAGGAGCGTTACACATCTTTACATTCCTTATTTTACCCTTGATTTTTCCCGTCTTTTTGCTGATATTCTAATTTTTACAAACAGACTTTGGCAGTTGAACCGGCAAAGGCCGGATGGGATTGCCCGGGAGAGTCGTTAAAACCCTGTTTCGGAATAAGCAAAAAAATATGTCTTCCACAACTTCCTCAAACCATGAACTGGAACTGGCCCGCGACTTTGTTCAGCACACGGGCTGCAATATATTTCTGACGGGTAAGGCCGGTACCGGCAAAACCACCTTTCTGCATCATCTGAAAAAAAATACGGCAAAACGAATGATTGTCACCGCCCCTACCGGCGTGGCCGCCATTAATGCCGGCGGTGTCACACTCCATTCGTTTTTCCAGCTGCCCTTTGGCCCGTTTATACCGGGCAGCGAGTCATTTGAGCGCAATCGGCAAGGCCTGTTCCGGTTCAGCAAGGAAAAAATACGGATTATACAAAGCCTTGATTTGCTGGTAATTGACGAAATCAGTATGGTGCGGGCCGATTTACTCGATGCGGTGGATGCGGTGCTGCGCCGCTATCGCCGCAATGACCTGCCCTTTGGCGGCGTGCAGCTGCTGATGATCGGAGACCTGCACCAGCTCTCGCCTGTGGCAAAGCAGGAGGAATGGCAACTTTTACAGCCATATTATGAATCGGTTTATTTTTTCAGCAGTCATGCCCTTGAACAGACCCGACTTGTTACCATTGAATTAAAACATGTTTATCGGCAGTCAGAGCCCCGTTTTATCAGGCTTCTTAACCAGGTGCGTGACAACCGGCTTGATGCGTCCGCCATTTTGGAACTGAACCGGCGTCATATTCAGGATTTTACACCCGAGGACGGCCAGGGCTATATCACCCTGACCACCCACAATCGCAGCGCCGAATCCATCAATCAAACCCGGCTTCAGGCCTTGTCTGAAGCAGCACATTTTTTCAAAGCGGAGATTTCCGGGGATTTTCCCGAGTACGTCTATCCGACCCAGGCCACGCTTGCGTTTAAAAAAGGGGCCCAGGTGATGTTCCTTCGCAATGATGCCTCTGTTGAAAAGCGCTATTACAACGGAAAAATCGGCAAAATAAAAAAAATTTTCAATCAAACCATCCGCGTCGTCTGCCCCGGAGAGTCAGAGGAAATTGTGGTTGAACCCGTGGACTGGGAAAATATAAAATACACAGTTGACCCGGAAACCAGGGACATCCGGGAGGAGATCATCGGAAAATTCAAGCAATACCCCCTGAAACTGGCCTGGGCCATCACCATCCATAAAAGTCAGGGCTTGACCTTTGACAAGGCCATCATCGATGCAAAATCCGCTTTTGCCCATGGTCAGGTTTATGTCGCCTTAAGCCGCTGTAAAACTTTTGAGGGAATGGTGCTGACATCGGCCATCCCTTCAAGGGGCATTGGAACGGATGAAGCTGTCCTCTCCTTTGACGAAATGGCAAGGCGGAATCCGCCCTCCGAAACCCTTCTTGAGGCTGCTAAAATAAGCTATCAGCAGGAACTGCTGCTGGATTGTTTTGATTTTCAACTGCTGAACAACCGTCTCAACCATCTTGCCCGGCTCTTGCGGGGCAGCGCCACACGGGTTCAGATATCAGGCCTGGCCGATATCAGCCAATTGGAAAAGATGGCTGCCGAAAATATTTTTGTAGTCGGTGAAAATTTCAAGCGTCAATTGCGCGCCATTTTTACGGACGCCAGCCTGCCTGAATCCAATGCCCATATTCTGGAACGGATCTGCAAAGCCTCGGCATGGTTCCAGGATAAGTTCACCCTGGTTTTCAATGACCTCGTCCAGAAACTTCACGTGGAAACCGACAATAAAGAGCTGGGCAAAAAAATTGGCAATGCCATAGATAACCTTAAAAAAGAAATTGCCGTGAAGCTGGCCGGCATTCACTCTTGTGAAAAAGGATTTTCACCGTCAAGTTATCTGCGCGCCGTATCCAGTTCCGAGATCGAGTCTGCCCCTGAGAAAGCAAAAAAACGCCCGGCTCCGGTCTGCAGCGAATCAGACATTGAACACCCGGAACTATTCCGGGCGCTTAAAGACTGGCGTTCCCGCAAAGCCGTGGAGGAAGGCATTGCCCCGTTTCAGGTTTTACATCAACGGGTATTAATCCAGGTTGTGGTATGTCTGCCCGACAATACGGCTGATCTTAAAAAAATTAACGGCATCGGCAGGAAAACCATTGAAAAATATGGCGAGGAACTTGTGAAAATGGTTTTGGGCTATCGCAAAAAACACGGAATAGACAAGCGGATACTGCCACCGCCCGGAGAAGTGCCGGAAAAAAGCAAACCTGACCCCCAAAAGGCATCCCCTTCGGACACCCGGCAGATCAGTTTCGATATGTTCAATAAGGGAGTAGCGATTCCCCGGATTGCAGAAAAAAGAGGTTTGGTGGAATCCACCATCCAGGGGCATCTGTGCTTTTTTGTGGAAAATGGCCAATTGGATATCAGCAAAGTGCTTTCACCTGAAAGACAACGCGCCATTGAAAAGAAACTGGCTGCAGTTTCCAGCCATTCTATCAAAACCGTAAAAAACGAGCTGGGAGCCGAGTACTCCTATAGCGAAATCAAACTGGTGCTGGCCCACCAAAAATATCTGGCATCAAAATAGACAAACGGATTCGGCATGTTTCATGAAAATCCGCCGGATACATCGCACACAGCCCGGAACCTTTTTCGTAAAGGGATCCTTTATCTTCCCGTTTTGAACAAGTGATTTTACGGTCAGGGTTGACCCTGTTTTTCTCTGTCATCGGCGTTCAGTATCCGCACGGGGGGGGCCGTATTTGAAAATGTATTGCTCAGGACTACGCGATTTCGGCCATTGTTTTTGGCCTGATACAGCGCCGTGTCGGCGGCCATCAATATCTCATCCACCGTGGTTCCGGCTTTCTGGCAGGACACGCCGATGCTCACGGTAATGGAAATCTCGCCCGATCGGGTCGCAATTCTGCTTTCGGAAATCCGCATGCACAATCTGTCAACCAGGGGAAGTGGGTCCGTTTTTGCCTTCATCGGCATGATAAGCAAAAACTCCTCCCCTCCCACACGCCCCACAGAATCGTATTTTCTGAGATTTTCACTCAGAATCTGCGCAAGCCCGCAGAGCACCTCATCGCCGGTTTGGTGGCCATATCTGTCGTTGACCTGTTTGAAATGGTCTATGTCGCACATCCCGACAACCAGTCTATCCCCATGGCGTTCAGCGTGTGCCAGCTCTTTTTGCAGTTGATCGCAAATCGCCCGGCGATTGAGCATACCCGTCAACGGATCGTGGGTGGCCTGGTGTTCCAGGGCCTTTTTACTTTCGATGAGCGCGTCCTGCATCTCGACCATGCGCCGGCCGACCTCAACGCGGGCGATCAGCTCGCCGGGATCAAAGGGCTTGGCCAGGTAGTCGTTGGCGCCGGCATCTAACCCGGCGATGATGTCGGCTTTTTCATCCCGGATGGTCAGCATGATGATGTAAGGCGGCCGGTCGGTTTGCAGCGCGCGGACCCGGCGTATGACATCCAATCCGTCCATTTCCGGCATCAGCCAGTCGAGAATCAGCAGCCGGGGCGCGTCGGACTGCTGCATCACATCCCACGCCACAGCGCCACTGACGGTTACCACCACTTCATGCCCACTTTTTTTCAACACACCCGCCAGTACGGTGCGGGATGTGAAATCGTCTTCGGCTATCAGGATGCGCATGGGAAAATCCTCCGTGTTATAAGATCAGCTTCAGGTTGCGCAGTTTTTCCATCAGCCTCGCCTTCTGGATCGGCTTGACCAGGAAGTAGTCGCATTGGTGATTAAGGGCCTTTATGACGTTGGCCTTGTCGGCAAGGGCGGTTGCCATGATAATTTTCACCCGGTCTGGAACTGCGATGCCTTTTGTCTCTTCCATCAGTCGGATTTGACGGAGCGCTTCCTGTCCGTCCATTTCGGGCATCATAATATCCAGACAGATCAGGTCGTAGAGCTCATCGGCCTCCAGAGCCAGGCGCACGGCCTCGACGGCTTCCCTGCCATTAACAGCGAGGTGGACCGTACCGTGGCTCTGCAGCAGTCCCTGAAGCAGCATGCGGCTGGTGAAATCGTCGTCGGCTATCAGTATTTTCATGGTATTCTCTTCTTTGATGATTGTGTTTGCAGTTCATTTATCATGGCGTGTTTCAACCGATCAAACTCCGCTTCCAGTTCGGTCATGAGGGCCTTGACCGTGTCAAGATCTCTGATTCTGGCCGACTTTTCCATCTCGAAAGCCACTTTTCTCAGTCGCTCACCGCCGACGTTGGCCGACGCGCCTTTGATGGCGTGAACCTGGCGTCTGACGTGCGGAACGTCTCCGGTCTCCAAATAGCCCCGAAGCGACTCGATCTGTCGCGGGATATCCGTCAGGAAAACGTTGATCACTGTTTCAGCCAGTTCCTTGTCATCCATCAGTCGGGCCAGCATGCCCGCCTTGTCAAATACCAACGAGGAGTGATGACCGATGAGTGATGACGCATCGCTGCTGTCATGGGCATGTTCTTTTCTGTCCTCATCCTTCTCCCCGGGAAGCCATTTTTTCAGAACCCCGGCGAGGGCCTGCGGTGTGACCGGTTTGGACACATAGTCGTTCATCCCCGCCTCCAGAAAGCGTTTCCGGTCCTCCTGCCGGGCACGGGCGGTCATGGCGATGATGGGAATATGCTTTGATATTTTTTCTATCCCCCGGATTTTTCTCGTGGCTTCGAGACCGTCCATCTCGGGCATCTGCACATCCATCAGCACCAGGTCATAGGGAAGGTTTTCGAAGGCTTTGAGCGCCTCTGCACCGTTGGCCACCGCGTCAGCGCGTAACCCCAGTTTTCTGAGAATTCCCAGGGCCACCTGCTGGTTGGTGATGTTGTCCTCGGCCAGCAGAACGCGAGACTTGCGGACAGCGAACCGGTTCAGTAACTCGCGGCCGGCGTGACGCGCAGCGATTGGACGCAATATGGGCGCAGCCTCATCCTGTTCCGCCAGAATCTGAGAAAAAGCCGCTTTCAATTCCATACACCGGACCGGTTTGTTCAGATAGGCGGCGAAGCCGATCTCCGAGAAGCATCCGACGTCGCCGTTCGTCCCCAGTGAGGCCAGCATCACCATCCGGGTACCGGCCAGACGTTCGTCCGCCCTGATGGCCCGGCCCAGGTCCATGCCGTCCATGCCCGGTATCTTCATGTCGATGACGGCAATTCGGAAGGGCTCATGCTCATCCATTGCCCGATTCAGGGCCTGAAGCGCCGCGGGGCCGTCCTGCGCCTCCGATGGGCGCATGCCCCATGAGGACAGGTGCGCGGTCAGAATTTCCCGACCTGTGGCGTTGTCGTCCACGATCAGCACGCGGACATCGCGCAGGTCAGCAGGCGGACAACTTTGCGCCTGCGCCGCCTGCCGGCCCAGGCGTACGGTGAACCAGAATTCAGAGCCTTTGCCCGCTTTGCTCTCCACGCCGATTTCACCGCCCATCAGCCCGGCCAGTTGCCTGGAGATGGCCAGACCCAGCCCGGTACCGCCGTATTGCCTCGTGGTCGAGGCATCCACCTGGCTGAACTTGTCAAAGAGCAGGCTGATCTTGTCTTCCGGGATGCCAATACCCGTGTCGCGTACCGAAAAGCGCAGGTGAACCTCGTTTTCATTCTCTTGCGCGTTTTGTGGTTTTTCTTCCACCAGCGAAACGCGGATTGCCACCTCGCCGGTATCCGTGAACTTGACGGCGTTGCCCGCCAGGTTGGTGAGAATCTGGCGCAGACGGCCCGGATCGCCGTGCAGCAGCACCGGCACATCCGGATCGGCGGCGCAGATCAGCTCAAGGCCCTTTTCATGCGCTCGAACGGCCAGCATGGCGGCAAAATCATCCAGCAGGCTCGACAGATCAAAGTTGAGCATCTCCAGGTCGAACTTCCCGGCCTCGATTTTGGAAAAGTCAAGAATGTCGTTGATCAGCCCGAGCAGCGATTCGCCGCTTGCGCGCACGATCTCGGCGTACCGCCGCTGCTCGTCGGTCAGTTCCGTATCCAGCAGCAGCCCGGTCATGCCGATCACCCCGTTCATGGGCGTGCGGATCTCATGGCTCATGTTGGCCAGAAATTCGCTCTTGGCAATGCTGGCCATTTCAGCCTTCACGGCCATCTCGTTGGCCCGGACAGTGGCCGCTTCAAGCTGCCGGTTGGTCTCCAGGAGTTTTTCCTCGGCCCGCTTGCGCTCGGTGATGTCTCTGGCGGTGCCTTCAAACCCAATGATTGTTCCGGCCTCGTTCCGTAGCGGCACACCGTTTGAGGCGTGCCAGCGCCAGGACCCGTCAACGTGCTGCACGCGGTACTCGGCCCCTTTTTGTCGTTGTCCTGTCTCGATCACCCGCTGTAAGAACGTCCTGCACACCGGAAAATCAGCCGGATGAACGAATGCCTGGAATGGTTGCCCAATTACCCGGGTTGCCGGGTGACCGAGGAACACGGTCCAGGCGGGGGAAACAAATGTAAACACGCCATCCGGTGTGAGCATATAGATGATGTCGTGACTGTTCTCGATCAACAGGCGGTACTTTGCTTCGCTCTTTCGCAAGGCTTTCTCGGCCCGCATGCGCAGATGAACGTTTACAAACATCTGGCCGAAAACGGTCAGAAGATAGCGTTCGCTGTCTGAGTAGGCATGATGCCGGCGCACCGAATCAAAGCCGATAAAGCCGATGCACTCGTCTCCGTTCATGAGCGGAACAGCCAGCAGGCTCTTGATGCCCTGCGGCTCAAGCACATCCCGCGTGCCGCCTGGCGGCAACGCGTAAGTATCCGGCACATACATGGCTTCACCACGGCGATGCGTTGCCACCCAGTCCGGCATAATTTCCAGCGGAACCGCCTGCAATTCGTCGATTTGCGGCGATATGCCCTCGTCGCACCATTCGTGAGTGTTGGTGCAGATTTGCCTGGAGAAGTCATACTCGAAAATATACCCCCGATCCGCCCCAACAAAGACAGCGATATCACGCAATGAAATCCGAATTGCCGATTCGACGGTCTCCAGAGGCAGGTTGATGTAGATCGAGGAAACATCAAGGAGCAATTGCCGCAAACGGGATTGCAGCTGCAACTCATCCTCGGCCCGCTTGCGTTTGGTGATATCGGTGAACACCGTGGCAAAGCGTCCTTTGCCCAACCGGTAGGCATTGATGAAGTAGTGCCGTTCCAGTGATTCGAAATAGTGCTCGAAACTGACCGGCCTGCCGGTCAGGACCACGTTGCCGAAGCGCTCGATCAAATGCGTTTTTTGGGTTCCCGGCAGGACGTCTGTAACGCGGCGGCCGAGGATATCGGTCACCTGTAATCCGGTATGGGTCTCAAAGGCCGGGTTCGCGCTCAGAAAGACATAGTCTGCCGGCCTGCCCCCGGCATCCAGCACGATCTCGTGGACGGCAATTGCCGAAACGGAATTATCGAAGAGCAGCCGATTTTTTTCTTCGCTTTCGCTCAGTTTTCGGTGCGCCTCATTCCGGATGATCGCCCCGGCAATGATTTCAGCGATAACCTGCAGCATACGAATCTGATTTTCCGGCCAGGAGTGTGCTGCACGCACGGCATCAAACCCCAGAAATCCCATCAGCGCACCGCAATCATCACGCATCGGCAGACAAATCAGTGACCGGATGTCCTGTTGCTCAAATTCTTTCTTTTCGACTTCGGCTTCCGGAGGCAACGCATTGACATCAGGAATATGGATCGGTTGCAACCCGAGCACCGAACCCTTGAACCAGGGCATCGCGTCCACGGAAAAGTTCTGCATCCGGTCTTTTTTCGGAGCGATACCCGAAGCGCACCATTCATGGGTGTTGTCCATGGCGCCCAGATCTTCTGAAAACCGGAAAAGATAGCTGCGGTCCACATCGAACAGCGTCCCCAGGCAGGACAGAACCTGAACGACCGTTTCGTCAAATTCGCTGTCTTTCAAATTAACAAAACACGCGGATACCTCCGTGACGGTCTGCTGAAAGCGGAGTTCAAACTGCTCCTGCTCGCGCCGGCGGTACGCCTCGCTCACATCGCGAAAGACCAGTACGGCTCCGATGAGGCCGCCGGCTGCATCATGGATGGGCGCGCAGCTGTCGGCAATCTGGTGTTCCGCGCCATCCCGGGCGATGAGCACCGTATGGCTGGCCAGGCCCACGACGATGCCCTCGCACAGAGCGCGTTCGACCGGGTTTTCAGCCTCCTGCCGGGGCTCGGCGTGGACGATGCAAAAAACCTCGTCAATGGAACGTCCCACGGCCTCGTCAGCGCTCCATCCGGTGAGTGTCTCGGCCACTGCATTGAGGCTGGTGATTTTGCCCCCGACATCGCAGGAAATGACGCCGTCGCCGATTGAGCGCAATGTGGCCGCCAGGCGTGCTTCGCTTTCCCGCAGTTCACAAGCTCTGGCGTAGAGTTCTTTTTCCGTCAGCCGGCCGATTTCTCTTGCCATGACTCCGATTTCATTGTCAGGATAGACATAATCATCAACCCGATGTTCATCTCCGGCAATGACCATCTTGACTTTTTTGCTAAGTTCAAGCAACGGTCTGCTAAAACGTCTGCTCAGCAGCATACTCTGTAAAAAGCCCGCCAACAAGGCGATCAGACCGGTCAGGCCGACTATAATCATCACTTGCGTTAGAATCGGCTGGAGAATTTCTTTTTTTTCGACCACCGTCACGATCGTCCAACCGGTTGAGGGCAAACGGCGGAAATATGCGAGATATTCCACCTTGCCCAGATGCAATGTAAAGCCGTTTTCCCTGGCCCGCTGGATGGCTTCCGTCATTTCAGGAAGTGACTCATTCAGCAATGTCTTATCGCGATTCAGAATAATTTTTTTATCCCTGTTTATAACAAAGCTATAGGCCGTTTTGTATTCGTCATGCTGAGCCATCAGATCGACGATCTGATCGATTGAACAGTCGATGACTATCACCCCCCCATATTCGCCATCGGAGCGCTGCATCGCATTGCCTGTTGAAATCAGCCAATCCCTGGTTTTAATATCCTGATATGGCACGCCGATCGACAGCGCGGGTTTTGTTGCCATGGCTGCCCGATACCAGGGGCGGGTTGTCGGATCAAATCCTTCGGGAGGCTTCCAGTCGTTTATCAGCATCAGACCGTTTGTGTAAGCAGAATAAATATAATTGATATTTTTATTGGCTTTGGCAGAAGACCGGTACCCATCCATTACGCGTTGACGAGCCTCTTCATTGAGCGATGCTGCATTCCGAAGCTCCGGGTTGTCTTTCAGAAAAGCGATGGTGTTGATGATTTCGGTAAAGTACCCTTCAACGAAGAAAACAACGGCGTGATTCGTTCGTTTGATGATGGCCCGCGCATTGGAAATTTCGGAACGATAAAGAACGATGGAAAAAAATAGAGCAAAAACGGTTACAACAATTAAAGAAAAAGCAGCACTGCTTCGAAATACTTCCTTCTTGATGCTGGATTTACGGGGTAAATGTCTATACATCTCGTGCTTATATTTATCCGTTTATATTCCTGCGCTCTACTGTCCGCGCCGTGTGCGCCTGCTCAAAGGGTTTGCGTCTGGAGGCCACGATCGTTTCATTCCCTGCGGAAATTGTCTTTTGTATGGCCGGTCAATAATGAATTTTAAATATTCTTGCTTCTGTTATTGAAGCAACTGGTATCAGGGGATATCAAAATGCAAATTTTTAGTAAAGGAGAAACATGGGGGCTGGTATGCGGCTATGTCCGAAAAAATGCAGGCGCGTTCACTGCAAACATATCTCAACGGGCAGGATGTGTTGTCCGGAATTGACTCGCTCAACGCGTGTTTCAGAAAAAATGACCTCCTGTGCCGTTATGCCGGGGAAAAAATTGCGGTCATTTTCCCGACACCGGCATTCAGGAGGCCGGAATTGCATGTGAAAAATTCAGACAGTTCGTTGAACAACAGCGCTTTGAGCTGAATTTCAAGACTGTACCGGTCGCTGTGAGGATGGAAATCGCATCTTTGAAGCAGGCCCCGTCATCCGTCGATGAACTGATATTTCTTTCAGGCAATGCGATGGCTCAGGCAAAGCAAACCGGTGGAAACAAGTGTGTCATATATCGGAAAGGCAGCCGAAAGTACATCTGCTTTCCGGCTTTTACCCTTTTACGCGCTCCACATACTGGCCGGTTCTTGTGTCAATCCGGATCAATTCGTTTTCTTCAACAAACGGCGGGACCTGCAGCACATATCCGGTTTCCAGTGTTGCCGGCTTGGTGCTCCCGGCAGCCGTATCCCCTTTTGCCCAGGGTTCGGATTTTTCAATTCGCAAATCGATAAAATTCGGCAAAGACACCCCAATGGCCCTTCCTTCAAAGAACAGAATATTGCATACTGTATTATCTTTTAAAAAATTTCTGGCATCGCCAACCTGTTCGGGTGTCAACAGTTCCTGCTCATAGGTCGACGTATTCATAAAACAATATTGGCTGCCGTCATAATACAGGTATTCCATTTCATGCTCTTCTATCTGGGCCTCATTGAACTTGTCGCCGGATCGAAATGTTTTGTCAAACTGTGAGCCGGTTACCATATTCTTCAGCCGGCATTTGTATAGCGACTGGCCTTTGCCCGGTTTGACAAATTCAAACTGTGCAACAATGTAAGGGTCCCCGTCGATTTCAATTTTAAGACCTTTTCTGAGATCACTGCTTTCATACATGATTGATATAAACCTCCCGAAGTTATGCTCAGCTGTTTATGATTGATTGAAAGGTAACAGAGGCATTCGCGTTGCCATTTGGCATCGACGTCTGCGACTGGTTTAAAATAAATATAATGTTATCTTAGATCGCAAGAAATGTTAACAGATATTTCCATCCATATCCTGATCTGCCCTTCGAACTTCCCCGATAAGCCGGCTGACTTTATCAGGATCTTTTTTAAATCGTATTGCCTTGCCACCCGGATTCACTGCATTGGTTCTCGTGCAGCTGTCCACCCCGAAAGGGCGAATCCGGCGGATGCCATCATAGACATTATCCGGGGAAATGCCTCCGGCTAAAATAACGGGAATTTTGCTTGAAGCGACAAGTTGTGCAGCCAGATCCCAGTCGCCGGTCTGACCGGTCAGTCCTACAAAACCGTTGACCGGTTGCCGGTTGTCTGCAGGTGGCACCTGTTTGTCGATCATGATCGTATCGGTCAAAAAAAAGTCACTGACCGCTTCAAACAGTTGTGCAATCCGAAGCGTCGGAACGAGGGATGACATTTGCCGTGGTGTGATGGGAACCGACCGCATGATGCTTATTTCAGGGAATTTTTTTTTGATTTGTTCCTGTAAACGGATCAGCGGCCGGCAGATATTTTCATTACCGGTCGGATCGTACAGGGATTCGCAGAAATGCACGATGTCGGGTTGATAATAATCCAGTGTGCGGAAAATGGAATCGGGATGACTGAAAAGCGGTATCAAACTGCTTTTCGATGAGGATGACCGGACCTGATCGATGGTTGCCCTCAGTTCTGGTGATTTCCAGCCTTTTTCCGATACAATGACGCTTCCGATATGATCAACGCCAAGATCGATCATCTGATTCGCTTCTTCAGGCGTCTGAATTTCGTAAATCTGTATACGGGTATGGGGCATATTCAAACCATGCTTTTTTATTGACATATTTTCAGCGCCGCATCTATACAGCGGACAGCTGGGGGAAAAAGTTCAAAGGACCTGCAGTCAAGGGTTCGCTCAAAAATAACTTCACTTGTTATATGCGCAGATGCATCCTGCCTGGCTGCGTTGCGAAAGCCCGGAATATTCAAGGGTGTAAACTGCCTTTACATCCATTGACGCATAAAATTCCGGAAAAAAAGAAGTCCGAACAGTTTACGGTTGACATTTTTCGCGGTGTTTACCATATTTATCCGAATTTATCAAACCGTTTAACCTCACGGTCGTAACATCGCTAAAATTGATGACCACTGAGTTCATTTCTGTTATAAATATAGCAAGATATTTTATATGAATTGACAATCATACGGCCCGGAATCAACGTCAGACACCAGGCATTGTATTCGTATAACCGGTTATTTTTCTCTACCGATTCTGATCGAAAAAAAAGGATTTTGAATGATACTGATTATTGATTTTGGCTCACAGTTCAACCAACTGATCGGCCGCAGAGTAAGAGAAAATCATGTATATTGTCAGATAGAGCCACCTTCTGTCGACATAGACACCATCAAATCGCTCAGGCCGGATGGAATTATCCTGTCTGGCGGTCCATCGAGTATATATGAACCAAACAGTCCGAAAATGAATCCGGCTGTTTTCGATCTGGGCATCCCCGTACTGGGCATCTGTTATGGAATGCAATTTATGGTCGATTCGCTCGGAGGAATCGTTAAAAAAGCGCAGAAACGGGAATATGGTTTTGCAGAGCTTGTCATAAAAGAACCGGGTGTTTTATTCAAAGGCATTGATCAAAAAACAACCACATGGATGAGCCATGGTGATTCCATCGACGCGCTGCCCGAAGGCTTTACGATTACCGCGTCCACAGAAAATACAAAGGTAGCGGCGACGGTCAATGAAAAACGAAATCTCTACGGCTTTCAGTTTCATCCGGAAGTCGAACATACCGTACAGGGAAGGCTCATGATCCGCAACTTCCTGCTTGATGTATGCGGATGCGAAACATCCTGGAACATGAAATCGTTTGCCGAAGAAGCCATCGCTCAGATCAGGGATCAGGTCGGGGATAATCATGTCATTCTCGGATTGAGCGGCGGTGTGGATTCTTCCGTTGCCGCCCTGCTCATCCACAAGGCAGTCGGAAATCAACTGACCTGTATCTTTGTCGACAACGGCCTGCTGAGGATGGATGAAGCCGTCAAACTCAAAACTGTGTTTGGCCGGCACCTTGATTTGAACATACGCTTTGTCGATGCGGCGCAGCTGTTTCTCAAAGCGCTTGACGGAGTTTCGGATCCGGAAGAAAAACGAAAAATTATCGGCAGGCTGTTCATCGATGTTTTTGAAGCAGAAGCCCTCAAAATTAAGAATGTTAAATTTCTGGCACAGGGAACCCTGTATCCGGATGTTATCGAATCGGTCTCTGTTTTCGGGGGACCGTCTGCCGTGATCAAATCGCATCACAATGTCGGTGGCCTGCCCGAGAAAATGAATCTGAAACTTGTCGAACCCCTTAAATTTCTTTTTAAAGATGAGGTTCGTGAACTCGGAGAGGAACTCGGACTTCAGAAAGATCTCGTATGGCGTCAGCCGTTTCCGGGTCCGGGCCTTTCCATTCGAATTATCGGTGAGGTAACCGAAGAACGTCTGGCTCTGCTCCGGAAAGTGGATGCGGTCCTGCTCGAGGAAATTCGGAAAAGCGGGTATTATAAAAAATTATGGCAGTCGTTTGCCGTGTTATTGCCGCTTAAAAGTGTCGGCATTATGGGTGACCAGCGCACATATGAAAATATTGCAGCCATCCGCGCCGTGACCAGCAGGGATGCCATGACTGCTGACTGGGCCAGGCTGCCGTATGAACTGCTGGGAACCATTTCAAATCGAATCATCAATGAAGTCCGCGGCGTCAACCGGGTGGTGTACGATATCAGCTCAAAACCGCCCAGCACAATCGAATGGGAATAAAATTATATGAAAGAAAACAAATCGTCCGGTTTCAACATCGATCTTGATCTTGATGATGATACGCCTGCTTCCCTGTTTAAAACGGATACGGCGGAAGTTCAGCTGAAAAAACTGAGGGGTCGGTTTGTCCTGGCAGCGGTTCTGATTCCGTGCATAATCATCGGTATCCTCGCAGCGGCATATGTGGATTTACACCGCAAATTTATCAGTCTTCAGGACAAGGGGGAATCTGGAGTTCAGAATCTCAATCAGAATCTGGAATCCCGTTTTTCATCCCTGTCGGTCAAACTGGCGACACTCGAGGAATCAATTACGACAAAACTCCCCGGGATTGAAAAAAATTCTGAAGCATTGAAAAAAACCCTGACCGCGGTCCGGAAAGATATTGACGCACTGGCCTCATCCAAAAGCGACCGCACTGAATTAAAACAGGCTGTCTCAGATATTAATCAATCGATAAAAGATTCTCAGCAGCAACTTGCCGCGCTGCCGGCTACAATAAAAGCACTGGAACGTCAGGTAGCAACCGATATGACGGATTTTGGCAAAACCGTGGACAGTGCAACTCAGGCGATTTCCGATTTGAAGACGGATATCAACACCCTGTCATCCGGCAAAATCAGCAGGCAGCAACTCTCCTCGGAGATTGAAAAACAGCAGGAAGCTGTTCAGAAACAACTTCAGAATATATCCGGAAAGTTTAACAGCGCACTCAAGGAGATGAAGGGCAGGCTTGATGAGCTCCAGAAACTTGCCGATGCCAATAAAAAAGCGTCGAACGCCCGGGCCGGCGTTTTATCCGGGCCTCAATCAACACCCCGGGCACCGGCACCGGACGTATCCCCCGCTGGTTCGGACAAAAAAGCCGATGCGGTCAGAAAAGTTCTGCCGCAACCCGGCGTCATTGTCGAGCAGAATATCGAATAGCGGATAGCAGAAAAAACGGGGTTTCCTTTTTCAGTGACAATGTTTCCCGCAGGATATCAGCAGGTTTTCTATCCTGATGATATCCTCCGGCAGGTCCACTTCGGGAGAATCATACACCGTGGTCACCACCATAATCCGATGCCCGTATTCCAGTGCGCGAAGCTGTTCAAGCTTTTCAATCTGTTCCAGCCGGCCCTCGGGAAGGGTCCGGAACCGGTCGAGAAACCGCCGTGTATAGGCATATATGCCAAGGTGTTTATAGACGTCAAATCCGGTAGCGCCATCCCGTCCAAATGGAATGGTTGATCGGGAAAAATACAGGGCGTATCCGTTCATATCAAAGGTAACCTTGACATCCTTCGGGTCGGTGATTTCTCTTTTATTTAAGATTTTTACAGCCAGTGTACTCATCTCAAGATCCGGTATCGTTAAAAACGGCTTAACCACATCATCAAGGCATTTTGGATTCAGAAGCGGCTGATCTCCCTGAACATTGATTACGATATCGTCCGGGTCCAGTCCGATTTTTTCTGCAGCTTCACCTACTCTGTCCGTACCGGAACGATTCGCTTTCGACGTCAGTACGACCTCACCGCCAAAATTCCTTACGGCCTGAAAAATCCGTTTGTCATCGGTGGCTACCACGACATCCGTAATGCGTTCGGCCTGTTTCGATTGTTCATATACCCGTTGGATCATGGATTTTCCTGCAATCAACGCGAGCGGTTTGGCTTCAAACCGCGTACTTCCATATCGTGAAGGAATGATTACCGCTATTTTCATGGGTCGGATGATCTCCTGAGACATTCATGCGGCCGGAGTTTTTATTGACCCGACCGTTTTTTTGGGTTTATGTAAGGGAAGAATTAAATTTGTTCATCTTATAAAACAATCCCTGCACGGCTTGCAAGAAAAGATGGTGAATTTTTTTCGATATGCAGGTGAATAACGTTCAGTTCGAAAATTTCGGGCAAATCATTAAGGAATCGCAGATGATGATATTTAACAGGCAAAGCGCACATCGGTCTTATTCATTTGGTATCAGTCTCGTGGTAATGTCTCTGTTGATTTTCGCATGCTCCTGTAGCAATAAAACCGAAGATACCGGTTCGAAGCCGGTTCCGGAAAGCTTTTCGTTTCTGGATCTGGAAGTAAATTCCGTTTTCAATCATGAACTCCGGGGCAATCTGAGAGAGCAGCTGGGGGCTGAAGGCATCGAAAAACGAACCACGATTGATTTATCGGTCAATTACCCGGATTTTTTGCAAGAATATTTTCCAAAGCTGTATCAGCTGAACAAACGGCTGAATTATCGACCTCAGGAACGCATCGAGCATAATATCACGAAACTGACCTACCGGTATTCCCGTAATACGGGCAAACCCTTTGATTTAATCACGGCGCAGTTTTCCAATTACAGCCAGCGGCCGCTGCTGATCCAGATTATCATGAAAGACAAGCCGGCGGATATGATCGATACCCTGATAACCAAATACGGCCAACCGGAAATCATCCAGTGGACCGGGCGCTCCGGCACCTCATATGCCTGGGAAAAACACTCCGATATCTTCATCGTCTCCGACAACGTAACCCGAATCGGAAAGCCGGTTACCAGTATATCAATATACTTTGTCCGAAACATCGAGCCGCTCATCGAAATTGAAGAAAAACAGATCAGACAAACGCTTGAAGAAAAAAAACGGGCCGGCGAAACTGCCTTCTAACGATTCAACCGCCAGCAGATAGGTGTGTCATTCTAAAACTTTCAACCAGTACTTTAACAATGTCTTCAGGGCCCTCGAAAACAATGATTGTCCCGGGGATACACAGCCGGCCCACCATTCGTACCGGAGCATCCGACAACGTGACACTCCAATTTTTTCCTGTAAACACCCGATCGTCTGAATTGACCTCTGCCAGCCTGTGAAAAAAATCCAGGATCCGCCTTTTTTCGATTCCTGATTCAATCTGTTGTTTCATTTTAACTCCATGCCGGATGCGATCATCTTACCCTTTCCGCCAGCCATCGGCCGCTGCCTTACCTTGCGGCAGCCATAACGGTCAATCCATTTATGTTCAGAGGCCGCCGTTTTCACCACACGCCCGATTCAGATTTATATACAACAATTTCCAATTGACATGAAATGGGCACAATGCCATAAAAGCTGCACAATTGGCAAGCAGCTGTCAGTCTGCCGAAACTGATCGCTGTTAACCTTATCCGTGTCCACGTATCCCGAGGAGGTACAAAAATATGACCCTTCAAACCCGTCAAACCATGCAGTTGAGTATCCCGGAGGGAATGATCGATCTGGGAGTCGGGCAGCCGTCTGTGTCCCTTCTGCCCCTGGAGATCATAAAACAGGCAGCAGACCATCGATTAAAACAGGCAGACCCCTCTTTTCTGGCCTATGGAAAAGAATCGGGATGTGGCTGCTTCAGGGCGGTGCTGGCTGAATTCCTGACCGACGGCTATCAGATTCCGGTAGATGCCGACGATCTATTTATCACCTGTGGCGCAACAAACAGCCTGGATCTGATCTGTACGTTTTTTGCCAGACCGGGGGATACCATCTTTGTTGAAGAACCGACCTATTTTCTGGCGCTTCGCATTTTTCAGGCGCGGCTTTTGAATGTGGTCAGTATCCCCGCGGATGAAAACGGCCTGATTATCGAGGCGCTGGAGGAACAGCTGACGCATCACTCGCCGGCGTTTGTTTATTCTATCCCCACCTTCCATAATCCGTCCGGAGCTACCCTGCCTGCCGACCGGCGGGAAAAACTGGTCCGTTTGGGTGAAAAGCACCAGTTTTTTATCGTGGCCGACGAAGTCTATCAGCTGCTTGCCTATACATCGAGCCCTCCGCCGCCCATGATGGCATTTGACCGGCAGGGAACCGTTCTGTCGGTCAGTTCGTTTACCAAAATTCTGGCTCCGGGACTTCGTCTGGGATGGATTCAGGCCTCACCGAAATTGATCAGCCGGCTGACTCAAAGCGGACTGCTCGCCAGCAGCGGCGGATTGAATCCGTTTACCTCGGCCATGGTCCGAAGTGTCATCGAACTGGGCCTTCTCGGAAAGCATCTGGATTTTTTGAAAAACACCTATACGGAACGCGCCAGGGCTTTGAGCAATGCCCTTCATGAGTATCTTTCGGATATTTTTCAATTTCGTGAACCCGAGGGAGGCTTTTTCATCTGGGGACATCTGCAGGGAAAAATCGATACCGAACATATTCGACAACAGGCCCTGAAGCATCAGGTTCATTTTCAGCCAGGACACCGCTTTTCCGCAACCGAAAGCTTGAAAAACCACCTTCGCCTGAGTTTTTCATATTATGATGCAGAGGCGTTAGAAGAGGGGGTCAGACGACTGAAGGCGGTTATAACCGGATGCTGAAAGTATTTTAAAATCTTAGTGTTACAGCGATATGTCTAAGGCATAACTTTAAATATAGCAGATGAATATCACATTTACCCTTTATCGTAAATAAGAGGTTATTTTCTTTGTCAGCAGACCCACCGACACCGTTTACCATTCTGCGAAAATATTTCGGCTATGAAACCTTCCGCGATCACCAGCTTGATATCATAAACCATGTCATCAACGGGCAGGACGCGTTTGTGCTGATGCCGACCGGCAGCGGAAAGTCCATCTGTTATCAGATTCCGTCCATCATCAGCAAAGGCGTCGGACTGGTTATTTCCCCTCTGATCGCGCTGATGCAGAACCAGGTGGAATCTCTGCTGCAAAACGGCATCCGGGCGGCAGTTCTGAATTCAAGCCTGGATGCAGATGCCGTCAGGCAGGTCGAGGCCATGGTGATGGCCGGCCGGACCGATATCCTGTATGTTGCGCCCGAACGCCTTCATACCGAACGATTTCAGCGGTTTCTGGAAAAAATTCCGATCGCGCTGTTTGCAATCGACGAAGCGCACTGTGTATCTCAGTGGGGTCACGATTTCAGACCCGAATACCTCCGGATCGCAGAGATGACCCGAAAATTTCCGGGGGTACCGCGAATCGCCCTTACCGCAACCGCCGATCCCATCACACGCAACGACATTGTTCAACGGCTCGATCTGGTTGAAGCGCGATCGTTTATTTCCAGTTTTGACCGGCCTAACATCTGCTACCGGATTCAACTGAAAACCAACGGGAAAAAACAGCTGTATGATTTCATTCACCATGAGCATCCGGACCAGTCGGGTATCGTATACGTCCGGACACGTAACCGCACCGACGGGACAGCCGAATGGCTCCGGCAGAAGGGCATTGACGCTCTGCCCTATCACGCCGGTCTGGATCCGCGGATACGCAGTGAGAATCAGCGCCGGTTTCTCCGGGATGATGCCGTTGTCATTGTCGCCACGATTGCGTTTGGCATGGGAATCGACAAACCGGATGTGAGATTTGTCGCCCATCTGGATCTGCCGTCAAGCATGGAAGCCTATTATCAGGAAACCGGACGGGCCGGCAGGGATGGCCAGCCTGCCGATGCATGGATGGTTTACGCCCTGTCCGATGTGGTGTCCATGAGAAAGCTGCTGGACAGTTCCGACGGAGATGAAGCATTCAAACGCATCCAGGGCAGAAAACTCGAGGCATTGCTCGGCTACTGTGAATCCGTTGAGTGCAGACGGCGCATGCTGCTGGGCTATTTTGGAGAAAACTATCCGGCAGGCTGTAACAACTGCGACAACTGCATTCAACCGGCGGACACCTGGGATGGAACCGTGGCGGCACAAAAAGCGCTCTCCTGCGTGTATCGGACTGGACAGCTTTTTGGAGCCGCGCATCTGACCGATGTTCTGACAGGAAATTTTACGCAACGGGTTCAGGTTCTGAACCATGACGCCCTCAAAACATTTGGTGTCGGCAAAGAGCTTTCAATCAGCCAATGGCGATCGGTATTTCGTCAGCTTCTGGCAGCCGGAATGCTGTCCGTCAACATGACGGATATTTCCGGTTTCCGTCTCACCGAAAAAAGCTGGGGCGTTTTAAAGGGCGGACAGACCGTTGAGTTTAGAAGGGATCCCCGGCCGATCAAACCGGTCGGGGAGAAAAAAGCCGGAAAATCATCCGTACGCCCGGTGTCTGATCTGGAAAACCAGAGGGATCGTAACCTGTTCGAAAAACTGCGAAGTCTTAGACTCGAAATTTCAAAGCAGCTCAGTGTGCCGCCCTATGTTATTTTCCACGACAAAACCCTGAAAGAAATGGCGGTCCGCCGCCCGGAGAGCCGGGATCAACTCCTTGAAATTACCGGCATTGGCGAGCGCAAAGCCGAACAGTACGGGGCGGCGTTCCTTGAAGCGATAAAAAAATAGTTAAGGGTTAAGGGTCAGAGGTCAGAGGTCAGAAATCAGAAATCAGAAGTCAGAAGTCAGAAGTCAGAGGGCAGAAATCAGAAGTCGAAGGTCAGATGACTCACGACCCACGACTGATGACTCACAACCCACGACTCACGACTCACGACTCACGACTGATTCCAGTCTGTTTATTGCATCTGGCGGATGCGGACTTCGATCTCTCTGGAATCCTTCAGAAGTTTCACGAGCGTTGACGGGTCCGTGTCACCATAATGATACGGGTACAGGATGGCCGGTTTGAAAGCCCTTGCGGCATCGGCCACCATCTCAGGGGTCATGGTATATGGAAGGTTCATCGGCAGAAAGGCCACGTCAATCCCGCGAAGCGCCCTCATTTCCGGAATATTTTCGGTATCACCGGCGATATATACCCGTTTGTCCCCGAAGCTGAGGATGTAGCCGTTTCCCTCTCCCTCAGGATGAAAGAGCTGTCCGTTATCGCGCCGGTGGATCAAATTGTACGCCGGTACGGCTTCGATCCGTATGCCCTGAACCGTCCGAACATCGCCGTTTTTCATGATAATGCCGCCCGAAATCTGCCGGGAACAGGTTTGCGTCAGGACAATGTCGGTACGTTCGGTCCGCACCGTTTTGATGGCCTGCGGGTCCAGATGATCGCGGTGTTCGTGAGTGATCAGGATGATATCCGCCTTCGGAAATCCGGAATAATCCGCAAGGCTGCCATATGGATCCACATGGATGACCTTTCCATTCACGGTCAGAAGCAGCGTGCCGTGTCCGACAAACGTGATGCGAAGTTCACCGGTGGATGTATCAAAGACATCGGTCTCAAACCGGTTTTGAGCCGCACCCGGGACCGCAAAACATAAAACAGAAACGATGGTCAGTATAAAGTTGAACATGCATGCCTCCTTTGTTGTTTCTGAGTGAGTCCTTATCAGTTGAGGGTTACCGAGGGGGGTGTTTTTTGCCATGAGCCAGTGCTTCAATCTTCTGATTGGCCGGCAGTTGTTTGATGGAATGCTCCAGTTTGAGTGCTTCGCTTCTGGACAGATCACTGCAGGCACATACCAGTTCAACCGGCAGTCGCGATTTTGTATATTTTGCGCCTTTACCGGCATTATGCGTTGCAATACGGACATCCAGATCCTTTGTAATTCCGCAGTACAGGGAATTGTCCGCGCATCGTAACAAATAAACGTTCCAGTTCATGAGGTCTTTGTTCATCAGATCCAGTATTTGTTTTATCGCCCTCCGGGCCGGGTTCTGTTTGTCGGTTCGGCAGTATAAGGATCATCGGGCCAGTAGTGTTTGGGATAACGCCCTTTCAGGTCCTTTTTTACATCCGGGTATGTATTTTTCCAGAAACTTTTCAGATCGCAGGTCACCTGTACGGGCCGGCCGGCCGGTGACAGGAGGTGAAGCGTGACCGGAATCCTTCCCCCTGCGATTCGGGGCGTCTGCTCCAATCCGAACATTTCCTGCAGGCGGACAGCAAGAATCGGAGACCCGACAGGCCCGGCTGAGAGTTCTCCGTAATCCAGGGGAATCCTCGATCCGCTGGGAACTGTCAGATGCGTCGGGGCCTGCTGTTCGATCAGCTGCTGCTGCTCCCAGGTGAGCATGGACTGGAGCGCGTATTTCAGGTCTATCTGTTTAAGATGGCTGGCTGATGAAATACCGGAAAGAAAGGGCCGCAGCCAGGATTCCAGAGAAAGGCAAAGCGCGGTATCCGTCAGGTCGGGTAGATCCAGAAAACCGCCGTTTTTCTTTAAAAATACCACCCTTGCCTGCCAGTGTCGAAGCTTTTTGTTCCAGGGAAGGCAATTGATGCCCCGCTGCCGGATGCCGCGCATCATCTCAGCGGCGATCGCCTCCGGATCGGGATCTGCCAGGGGCGCTTCTTTTAATACCAGCTGCCCGTATATCCGCTCTTTTATTGCCACAACAGCCCCCGCCGCTTTGTCCCATGCCACCGTTTCCCGAGTTTCAAGCAGATGGCCAAAATCCCTCTCAAGCGCTTTTTCCGTGTATGCAGCGGCAAGATAGATCCTGGCATTTTTCCGGTTACCGTCCAGATCGGCAGCCACTATAAATTTTTCTGAAGAAAAGGACCCGGTTTCGTCGAAAAATGCACCGGAACCCGATGCCATTCGGTACTCGCCGTTTTGTCCGGGCCTTGCCATGGCGATCCGTTCCGGAAAGGCAAGGGCAAGAAGTTCACCTGCCTGGCCGATATCGATTTTTTCCGGCCGTATGCCAAGATCGTTTTCCAGTTTTCGCTCGTTTTTTATGATTGCCAAGATGCCCGCACGGTTGACTGAAACGCCCTGCATGTCAGGCGCCTTTTTATGGATCACGGCGTCTATCATCTCGAGGCGAAGCCGAATATCGGCATTGCGCAAACCGTCTGCAAAGGACAGGACATCACGCTCACCCATCAGCGCTGCAATGCGGCAGGCCAGTGCACCGGCCCCCGTCTGTTTTGCCTTCAGGATCATGTGGCCGAATCGCGGGTGAATTCCGAGCGCTGCCAGTTTTTTTCCGTGGGAGGTGATGGCCCCGTCAGGGGAGAGCGCACCCAAGCTCTTTAACAGGGCCCGGGCCTGAGCAAAGGCCCCTTCCGGCGGCGGGTCCAGCCACTTGAGATCTGCCGGATTTGATACGCCCCACACGGTAAGCTCAAGGGCAAGCCGTGCCAGATCAGTGCTCAATATTTCCGGAGAGTTGAATGCCCTGAGCATGGGGTGGCTTTCCTGCGGCCAGAGCCGGTAGCAGATGCCGGGAGCCGTTCGTCCCGCCCTGCCCTTTCGCTGATCTGCCGAGGCCCTTGATACGGGTACCGTCTCAAGACGGCTCATGCCCGTACCCGGAAAAAACCGTGGAATCCTCATGAGCCCGGAATCGATTACGATCCGGATACCGTCGATGGTCAGAGACGTCTCGGCAATGGAGGTGGCCAGAACCACCTTGCGGTGGCCCGGAACAGACGGGGCAATGGCCGCATCCTGCTCCTTTGCTGAAAGATTTCCGTAAAGCGGCAGAACAGAGACATGGTCCATGGGTACGGCATTGCACAAGAGCGATCTCACTCGCCGGATTTCCCCTGCTCCCGGAAGAAACACGAGCATATCGCCCGCTGCTTCGGAAAGCGCCTGCCTGATCGCACCGGCACACGCCCGTTCAACCGCACCGGCATCCCGGCTGTCCCTTCTCATTGGAAGATATCGGGTGTCAACCGGCCAGCTTTTGCCAACGGATTCGATCATCGGCGCATTTCCCATGAGTTCGGACACCGGAGCGGCATCCAGGGTGGCGGACATCACCAGAATCCTCAGGTCATCGCGCAGCGCCTCCCGGATCTCCAGGCACAGGGCCAGCCCCAGATCACTGTTCAAATTTCGCTCATGAAACTCGTCAAAGATGACAAGGCCCGTTCCCTTCAGAGACGGGTCTGCCTGAATGCGGCGGGTCAATATTCCCTCGGTGACCACCTCGATCCGTGTCTGGGGCCCGGCCCTTCGTTCCATCCGGATATGATACCCCACGGTGTGCCCTACGGATTCTTTCAGCAAATCTGCCATACGGTTTGCCGAAGCCCTTACGGCCAGCCGACGGGGTTCGAGCATTACGATGTTCTGTCCGTTCAGCCAGGGCGCCTCAAGAAGCGCCAGGGGCACGAGAGTCGTTTTCCCGGCGCCGGGTGGTGCCTGAACCACCGCACAACGCCCGGTTTCAAGCGCCCGGCGTATGTCAGGTATTACCTGCTCTATCGGAAGGTGGTCAGCCATATCAGAATAATTCGATAAAACGGGGCAGGCATGGGGCGCTTCCCCTGCGGCATTCCGCAATCATCGTTACGCATCTTGCATTTATCATGCGCATGTCCTGGCTGCAATTTATCCATGATATCCTGAGGTTCTGTCGGATGTCAAAAATTGTAAGGGTCTATGAAAGCGTAAATAATACTTATATAACCGTTGCGGATGATTGTATAAAATCTGATGAATAATCGTCCATCCGGAAATGAGATGAGTTTTTTACCTTCAGGTAATACATTAAGTTGTTGAAAATCAACATCTCAGCCTGACATTCAAAAAACAACCATTTCCGGATACACCGATGAGTATTTCCGGTAGGATATTTCTGTCAAGAAGCCGATTTCAACATTCCCTGCCGGTCTGAGGTCCGATGGATTTCAGACGTTTTCTCTGGCGATATGTAAATCCGGATTTCCCTTGCGGCGGCGTATGACGGTTACACCGAAGGATTTTCTGTTGACGGGTGATTTTTCGTTTTTTGCCTGATCGGCCTGTACAATCATCTGGTACAATTTGGCTTCAATCTGTTTTCTTTTTGCTTCTTCCATTAATCTTCTTCTGTATTAGTTATGGGTTGCCTGCCTAAAACCCCACTGGCCTCCGATTTTAAACATAAAGCCAGAAAGAGTCTCATAAGGTTATAGGTGATCCCTTTATCAGACCTTCATATTTTAATAGCCCGTCTGTTTTGTACAGGGGTATACATAAATAATAAATGGGATTCAAAAAAAGGGATATAAGATGGCTACCGCCTGCGGCCTTGAATTTTATATTTCAGTCGAGAAGGCGTTTACAGCATTCGCTGTCGGTCTGAGGTCCGATGGATTTCAGACGTTTTCTCTGGCGATATGTAAATCCGGATTTCCCTTGCGGCGGCGTATGACGGTTACACCGAAGGATTTTCTGTTGACGGATGATTTTTCGTTTTTTGCCTGATCGGCCTGTGCAATCATCTGGTACAATTTGGCTTCAATCTGTTTTCTTTTTGTTTCTTCCATTAATCTTCTTCTGTATTAGTTATGGGTTGCTTGCCTAAAACCCCACTGGCCTCTGATTTCAAACACAAAGCCAGAAAGAGTCTCATAAGGTTATATGTGACCCCCCTTTATCGGACCTTCACATTTTTATAGTCCGCCTGAATAGTACAGAAATATACATAAATGATAAATAGTACTCTAAAAGGGAAATAAATCAGATGATGAATATCGCTTAAAACGGGGAATGTTTCACATCTCTCACATTATGACGTTCAATATATTATATATTCAGGCTTGGCAAGTCCTAAATGCACATGGACCGATAAATTTTGTTCAATATGAATGTTCTCTCGCTGATGTTGAGAATAAATGACTGGATACGTTTCATCCACCGCTTCCCTTGATGATCGGATAATGCTATAAAAAACTGGTATGGCAGGAATCCGGTCACGCGGAAAGACGCGCGGTGAATCCACAAGCTCGGTTTGTTCACATTTTTATGAGCATGGACGAGAGCCGTGCAGCGCCGCATGACGAAGCAAAATTCGGGCTTGATCAATAACTGAAGCCATACACGACGTTATGGCCGCAGTTATGAGCATGCCCGAAAATTTCTATTCTATTTAATTAAAACCCGGAATGGTATCTCAACCATGTATGAACTGATTTCAAAAAGATACAGGAAAGAATTAAATGGTGCGGTATCCGTGGCTCATATGGCAGGATCTGTGATGCTCCATTATTACGACCTTGATTACGAGGTATTCGAAAAAGGCAATAATTTGCCGCCTGAAGCTGGCATTTTCACGGAAGTCGATACCAAAATCGATCTTATGGTCAGCAATTACTTTCGGCAGGTATGGCCCGAAGATCAGCTGCTAACCGAGGAAACCGAACCGGACAAATTCTGGTACGACGCAGAACGAATATGGATAATTGACCCGATTGACGGAACAATGGGATATAAAAAGAAAACAGGATGCTTCGGCATTTCAATCGCCCTGGTTGAAAATGGACGTCCGGTAGTAGGGGTGCTTTATGCACCCGCTCAAAATTTGATTGCATGGGCGGTCAAAGGGGAAGGAACTTATCTGAATGGACTAAAGGTTGATTCAGGGAAAAAAGATTCTATTCACACGATTCTTTGCAGTCGTAACTCAATCCACCGTCCGGATTATCAAAGGGCTCTGGATGCGATCGATCCTCATCACCGGTTTAAAAGAAAGCCAATAGAGTCAGCCGTAGTAAAAGCTTTGTTTATTCTGAATAATCAAGGAGAAATATACCCGATACTTCCAAAATCAGACAAAATGAAATCGGTCCCAAAGTTCTGGGACATAGCGGCCGCGGATGTTATTATTCACGAAGCCGGGGGAAGAATGACCACGTTTTCAGGAGAAATTTACAAATACAATCTTCCTGATTTCAGATGCATCAATGGGGTGTTGATGGGAACCCAAAAAGGCCACGAATTCGCCTTAAAAAGATTACAGGCATTCGATCTCAATCAAGGAAAATCTTTTCGTGAATCAATCCCGGGATGACCGGTCTTCCATTCAACCGGTTTTGGATAACGACCGTAAAATTGACTATAAAAATATTCAGCTTCCCGTTCCATGTCAAACCGAATGTTATCGGGATACAGGATATTGGCCAGCCACATGATTCCCAGAATAGACTCGGGAGTCGGCAGATCCCATGCGTCCAGGTAGCTTGGAAAAGTATGGATCTGCTCCTTGCGAACGGCGTTGACGCATTCTATGGCCTCATCCATGACATCCCGGGCATTGATATGACTGTAAGGCGCCAGAAGAATGAAATCCGGATTCCAGGCCACCAGATGTTCCCGGGATACCGAAACCCATCCGCCCGTAAGTTCATGGGCCACGTTGACGCCGCCGCCGGCCCGTATCAGATGATCCTGGTAAAAATCCCCGCCGATAGTGGCAAAGACGGATTGGTATCCGGCCATATATACGGTCTTTTTTTGAACAATCGACGCAGTGCACTCCTTGATATAGATCAGTTTCTCGCGGTAATAGGCAGCAATTCGATTGGCATGATCCTTTCGGCCCAGGATATCAGCCATCATCATCAATCCCCGGATCATAGAGTCCGGGTCCTCCACTTTGAGACAAAATACCGGAATGCCGACTTCCTCGAGCCGCGAGACCAGGGGCCCCGGACGCATGAACACGCCATCCGGCCGAAGCCTCAAAAATTCTTCAATGCTGGATTCCGGTTGCGCATAACCGGTGTGATCGATTCCCTCACAAAAACTTTTTTTAATCGAATTGGGATGACGGGTCGATATGGCAATCAGCTTATCCGCAGCTCCCAGTGCAAATATCATGTCATCGGCCACCCGATAGGGGCATGCAATCCGCTCCATGGTCTTTGGCACATGAACCTGACGGCCGATCATGTCGCAGACGGTTCTGGCATCAACCGGACATGCAATAATGACGGCAGAAAAAATTGCCGGCAGCAGTATTCGGAGCCGTTGATACATCATACCACCGCCAGTGAGCCAAAGTTGTGCAGGGCCATGCAGTGGCATTCTATACTCAGGTCACCGGGAAACATTGAATGGGTAAGAATGCTCTTATTCCCGACGCTGACGGCTATTTTCCCGGCGCGGGTGATATCGCGGGTCAGACAATCCGGCAGGTAGGACGTGCTCAGTGAGAACGGGTTGACCCGTCGGGATATTCGCCATCTCGGGTAAGCGAAAAACGGTTCAAATACGGGCCTGCCGGTGGAAATAATTGCCATCTGATGGGGCGTGCAGGCACAGGGAATGCCGCCAACGGTATTAGCGATGGAAGCGGCCTTGAGTTCAAAATCCTTAAAACCGATACCGTCTAAAAGCATCAGTGCAATTTTTTTCCCGCTCATGACATGATTGAAAATACATTGTCTGATACCCGTAATAGCGTCCGGGATGTCGAGCGTGGCCCATATCGGAATATTCGAATGCATTCCGTCAGTTCGGTAGCTGTAGCGACTGGCGGAACTCAGGGCGAGAAACCGGTACCCGGCTTCGGGAATCACAAAATACCGGCCGGATTCTTTTATATCCCATTGAACGCCGATTCGTTTTTCCAGATCATGACTTGAAATCACCTCACGGACTCCCGTCAGGCGGGCTACCTGATCGGCATCGTCTGATCCGGTATGATACAGGCAGGCTATGCCTTCTTCAGCAGATGCAACACCTTCGATATGCTTTTCCAGGTTGATGACACCCCGGGTCCGGACCAGATCCCCCATGCCCACCACCATGACCTCATAACCCGATGCCTTTTTGAATCGTTCAATTTCCGCAAACAGGTTGACGGCGATATTTTTAAACTGTTCTTCTTCGCATTGATGACGTCCGGTCAATGCAGCCTGGGCATAGGTCATTACCATCAGATCCGGATGGTACATGTCCAATACGGATAGCGCCGTGTCCGTCACCCAGTTATCGGCCGCCATATCCATATCACCCGGATAAGGCCGCTGCTGCAGGGACTCGATTCCGGGCCGTCGGTCCTCATTGCCGGCCAGACACCCGCTGCTCATGGCAACAGTAGCCTTCCAGCCGTCTGCTTCAATGTACCCGGTTCGCGGATCCGGGGTCTCGACGGTTTGATCGGTGTCCACCGCTGCGTTTCCGATGATGTCTGCAGATGCGCCGCATTCCGGGCATAGTCCATCAGCCAGTGCCACATCCACCAGAACGGCCCCGAATCCCTTGCTCATCCGGGTCAGCAATTTGTGTCCGCATTGGCGGCAGCACGTATCGATCCAGAGTGTTGCCGGAAAATTCAACAGATAGATATGATTCAGGTATTCCTGTAAGCGGATTTTAAAACGCACCAGGTCCGAAACTTTGGGTCTGGCGGTTTCAGACAGCTTGTATTCAGGCATCAGTCTGAATACAAGCCAGGGAATGCTGTCATCGATACTGCCCAGGGTTCGGGCAATGTGGGCCATACCCGCTTCAGCAATCCTCGGCAGATACGGAGTGGTAGCCTCCACGTGAATCCCGTTTTCCCGGAGCAGTCGAATGCAGTCAAATACGCGTTCCGGACTGCCGCCACCGCAAATTTCCTGATAAAATTTTTTGTCGGGCCCCTTGATACTGATGTTGGCAAAGGACAGGAACTGAACCAGTTCGCTAAGCTGGGCATCGGAAAACAGGCCGTTGGACGAACAGCCCACAGCAATACCCGCATCGGCGGCAGCTTCGGCAATATCCTTGAAATAATCAAAGCTGACCGCCGGCTCGTTTGCCGTAAAGCTGATCAGGCGACAGCCTGCGGTAACGGCTTTTTTAATAATTTGTTTCGGGCTTAAATCAAAATAATACGCAGGCTCGTTCAGCAGGTGCTGACTCATGCAATATTTGCAGTCCAGATTGCAACCATGGGTCCCGACAACCAGCACCCGGGTGCCGGGGCGATAATGGAATAACGGGATTCCTTCGATATAGGACGGATAGAGTGTAGTAAGCGGATATTTCAACCTTTGCCTCCTTGATTTCGCCTTAAAAGATATGCAAAAAACGGCGCGCCGATCACCGCCGTAACAATACCGAGTGGAATTTCCTGACCGACGGAGGCGCGTGCCACATCATCGACGATCAGCATATAGGCCGATCCCATCAGCGCCGAGGCCGGCAGCAGACGGGTATGATCCGCACCCACAATCATCCGGCATAAATGGGGTACGACCAGCCCCACCCAACCGATGATTCCGGCGACCGCCACAATGGATGAGGCAATCATTGTCGAACAGGTAATGATCGTAACATACAGTGCCGTGGTGTTCAGCCCCAGCTCCCGGGCCTGACCTGAACCGAGCGAAAGGATATTGATACGCCATCGCAACATGATGAGCACTCCGATGCAGATCAGCGTTACCGGAGCCGTAATCAACATGTCCCGGACGTTTACCGCTGCCAGACTGCCCATGAGCCAGAACACAATCGCCGGCAATTTCGTATAGGTATCGGCCACATACTTGAGGAGTGATATCATCGCCGAAAAAAATGATCCCACCACGATCCCTGAAAGCACCAGGGTATAGGTCGACATACGGAATCCCAGGCGTGCGGTCAGCAAAGACAGTCCCACGGCAATCATTCCGAATACAAATGCAGACAGCTGTATCCAGATTACATCGTTGCAAAGTAAAATGGCCAGGGCCGCACCAAAGCCACCGCCGGAAGACACGCCCAGAATATAGGGGGATACCAGCGGATTTTTGAAAACTCCCTGAAACGTGGCACCCGTAATACCCAGCCCGGCACCGATCACCATGGCGATCATTATCCGCGGAATTCTGACCTTGAATATGACGGTATGAATCAATTGATGGGATTCTGCGACATCCGAGTCGAAGACATGACCGATTACGGAAAGTATGTCAGGAACGGATATGGGGTAGCGTCCGATAAACACGGAACCCGTGAATACGAACAGATTGAATAAAATCAGGTACGTCGTGTAATTTCTGGTTGTTTTCATTACTGAACAAATTGCGTGTACTCTTTAATTATCATTCGGCCAGAACAGCTTCAATTTCATCTGAAGACGGCGTATAGCCATAAAACGTCGAGTAAAAATATGTCATTTCTTCTGCCATGTTGAACCGGATGTGTTCGGGATAAAGCTTTCCCGCCAGCCACATGATCCCGAGAATGGATTCCGGGGTGGGCACATCCCATGAGCCGATATAGAACCGCGACATGAACACGTTTCCGCGTCTAACCGCCGCAACATCGCTAAGCCGGGAATCGCCCGTAAAGCTGCCGACACGGGCCGTTCCATAATTTCCAATAAAAATGAGATCCGGATTCCATTTCAACAATTGCTCAATGGAGATGGAGGCCCATCCGCCCCGACTTTCCCCTGCCGTGTTGATTCCCGATGCGCTTTCAATCAAAAAATTCTGATAATGTTCCCCGGAGGCCGTGGTAAGCATGGAAGGCCCGGCAAAATAAACCGTCTTTTTCTGCTGGATGGTTTCGGTCCGTTTCCGGATTTCCGATAATTTCTGCCGGTAATATTGAACGATCTGTCGGGCTCGGTCTTCCCGGTTCATGATCTTACCGGTCAGCAATATTCCTTCAATAAGCGCATCCGGGCTTTCCAGTCTGAGGCACACCGACGGGATACCAAGCGCTGAAAGTGCATCAACGTTACTTCTGAAATGAGTAAATACGAGATCGGGTTTGAGTTTGAGAATTTCTTCAACCCCGATTTCCTGTCCGGCCGATCGGGTTGGCCGCGGGATACGTTCAATGGCCGGATAAATCCGTTTCATGACCCCGTTGACATCATAATCCGATATGCCGGCCAGACAATCCTGAGCCCCGAGCATGAAAACGATCTGTGTGGCGATCGGATACATGGACGTCACCACACGATTCACCCTCATGGGTATCTGGACTTTGCGACCGGTCTGATCATAGATGATATGAGTGCTGCCCTGCCGAACCGGAGAACGGGAATGAAAAAAGCCCACGCCGGTCGCAACGGCAGCCAAAACGATCAATATTATCAGCAGGTTTCTGAATACCGTCTTCATGCTCAGGCAGCCTCCGCCTGGAATAACACACCGCGAATACGATCGTTGCTTCGAATCTCATCCACATCCACTTCATAAACAGCCTTGATACTTTCCCGGCTGATGACCTCATGCGGACTTCCCTGACGGTAAAATCCCCCGTCGTGCAGAATCATGACGGTATCGGCAAACTGCAGAACATGATTGGGGTCATGGGTGGCCATCACCGCCAGAAGATGGTTCTGCTTCACGAGTTGTTTGAGAATGCAGAGAATTTTGATTTGATTTTTGAAGTCCAGGTGGCTGGTGGGTTCATCCAGGAGCAGGGCCGGCGTGTTCTGCGCCAGGGCACGTGCGATCAGAACCAGCTGCCTTTCTCCCCCGCTGATACCTGAAAACAGCTCGTCTTCGAGCGCGCGGATTCCGGTCTCATCCATTGCTTTTTCGATATAATACCTGTCCTGCTTTCCGGGCATGGAAAACGTTCCGATATAGGGGGCCCGGCCCATCATGACAACATCCCTGACCCTGTAGGGAAATATGACGGAAGTCTCCTGTGGCACCGTCCCCAGAAGCCGGGCGCGCTGACGCCCTGACAGGCTTTGTATTGGTGTGCCGTTGAGGTGGATATTGCCGGATGTCACTGAAAGGGTGCCGGAAATACAATTCAACAGCGTGGTTTTTCCGGAACCGTTTCCCCCCATCAGAGCACACAGATTGCCTTTCTGAAGGCCGAAGGAAATTTTGCTGAAAATCGACGGCTTGCCATCATAAGAAAACGCGATATCAGTGCCGACAAGAAAACTTTCCATTTTATATGTCGCTTTTGGTTGCCATTGGTTTTTATTTTCTTTTTTTAAAATTATTATAAAATTTAATTAACCTGAAGTACACCATATGAACAAATAAAAACAAGATCTATTTTTTCATCCGTTCATCCTCATTGCATTTTTATCCTCAACGGTTCAGGCCGTTATCCCCAAAGCAGTAAAAGAGGGGCTTGATCATAATTTCGGACACATTGTCGCAGGCTCCGTCCCGTCCATTCCCGGTTTCTTTTCCCCGGACAGCGCAGCGCTCTGCCTTGGCAGAATGAACCAGAGACCGACCGCTCCCGCTCGATGGATTTTGCTTTCATGGCACCGGCATTCCGCTGTCAGGCAGATGAATTTCAGGAGACGCTACAAAAATAAAGCAGGCTCGGGCAGGTGAAAGCTTCACTATGGAACGATGAGACAAGAACGTTCTTATTTACCATACGTATTATAAGTTATTATAAGTTATTTATTGTCATCATTATATTAAACTTAAATAAGATGTTTTTATATTGACTTCATTTAACGTCATTGCTATTTTAAGACGTCAATTTTAAAAAGGTCAGAAAATTGAATCTCGAAAGAATCCGATAATATCCCGTACCCGGTTGAAAATATCCGTGCCGAAAAAAGACCTTGTTAAGGTTGTGCTTTGCCGATACCAGCAGCTGCAATCCTCGTCATTTTGAATTCGAAAAATATCCATGTAAAGTTATATATTCAGGCAACCCATTTCTTGCAGAATACAGTAAGCCGAACGGAGAAAAATCTCTGTTCGGAAAAAACTGTTTCAGTCAAAAAGGAGGTGATGCATCAGCGTCGTGTTTGGAGTTAAATTCTGAAACCACTTTGAATTTAAAGGAGTCAACCATGAGAAAAATTGAAAATGTGCAAACGTCGATGAATGCGCCATCCTGGGGAGAATACGAAAACGCGTTTTTTGTCCAGGTTGATCAGACCAAATGCGAGGGCTGCGGGGAATGTGAATCCCAATGTCCTACCGGTGCTATTCAATGCATAGACGGCGACGACGGGCCCCGCACGGTTGTAAATCCGGCCGCCTGTGTCAATTGCGGCCAATGTCTGATCAACTGCCCCTACGGAGCGATTTATGAAGGCGTTTCCTTTGTAGAGGAAATTTTTTCAGCGTTGAAAGATCCGGACAAAGTAGTGGTATCCATGCCGGCGCCCGCCGTGCGCTATGGGTTGGCGGAGGCCTTTGGTCATCCCACCGGCACGTATTCGGGCGGCAAAATGTTTGCTGCGCTTAAAAAACTCGGCTTTGATCATATATGGGACAACCAATGGACAGCAGACGTTACCATTATGGAGGAAGGAAGCGAGTTGCTGGGACGGCTGACCGGAAAGGTCAAAAAGCCCCTGCCGCAGTTTACGTCATGCTGCCCCGGCTGGATCAAGTTTGTTGAAACTTTTTATCCCGAATTGATTCCGAACCTGTCCACATGCAAATCACCGGTCGGGATGCTCGGTACCCTTTGCAAAACGTACGGAGCCGAAATTATCCATACGGAGCCGAAAAAAATCTATACGGTTTCGATCATGCCCTGCATCGCCAAAAAATTTGAGGGGCTCAGACCTGAAATAGCTGACAGCGGCTATCGGGACATCGATGCCACAATCACTACGCGGGAGTTGGCCTATATGATCAAAAAGTCCGGCATTGATTTCAACAGTCTTCCCGATGTTGAGCCAGACACAGAACTGGGCGAATCCACGGGCGCAGCTACCATTTTCGGTTGCAGCGGCGGGGTTATGGAAGCCGCACTGCGTTTTGCTTACGAGGCCGTTTCCGGGCAGGCACTGGAAAGTGTAGATATCAAGGCGGTACGTTCCCGCAATGGGGTAAAGGAGGCCACCATACCGGTTCCAAAATTCGGCGATCTGAATGTTTGCGTTGTCAGCGGGCTGTTCAATACCATCCCCATTCTGGAAGAGATCAAGAAAGGAAAATCCAGGTACCACTTTATCGAAGTCATGACATGCCCGGGCGGATGCGTGAACGGCGGCGGACAACCGTTATTGCCGGATGTCCGGGAGGCATCACTGTTCAAGCACATCGTTGCCCGAATCAATCGAAGATTCAATATGAGAAAAGCGGTTTAAGGAGGGAATGCCATGAAAAACATCGTGAATGTAACACGGCGACAGTTTATCAAAATCGCCGGTATGGCCGCCGGGGCCACCCTTTACACATGGAATTTTACAAAAATGTCTTTTGCCGCTGCCAATGACTATATTATGCAGCGGCAGGAATCGGTATACGTCCAGGATACGAAGATGAAATTCCGCAGGTCCCAGGACAACCCGTCGGTCAAAGCACTCTATGCGAAGTATCTCCATGAACCCAATTCTCACATGGCGCATCAGCTTCTGCATACGGAATATACCGACCGGTCACCATTGTTAATGGTGCTCAAGGCAAAAGGTATGAAACTGAAAGTCTAACCCGGGAGCATAGCTCCTGAAAGTACGGCCTGCGGGAAGGATGGAATCTGAACCATAGGGCTGACTTCTCATGCAGAACAGTGTTCGGCCAGAATCAGAGGCCGGACCCGACGCCCCCGGATCACGGGGCCAAGCGAAGCCCACCCCCCCCTCCTTTTTCTGCCACCTGCCGATGCGGGCCTGTCCGTAAATTTCTCACTTCTTTTTTCTGTGATTGAATCGGAAAGGATCTTTCCATGGATAAACGCATCGGTGTGATAGGTATTATCCTATGAACCCAAATAACGGTTGGGTTTTATTATATCAGATGGTTACATCTGAATTAATGCCATACTTTATCATATTACGAAACATTTGCTTTACTATATTTTTCTACCTTATTGAATTACGCAAA
>JAQWFD010000036.1 GCA_028704555.1 Desulfobacterales bacterium | reverse complement strand
ACCGAATGGGGCATAGTTATTAACGGCATAAAGCAATCGAAATCCACTCGTTCGAAAATCATTTTTAAGCAAAAAAACCGGCCAAGATAATTGACGCGAACCGGACAAAGTAATTGACACCTGATACCCTCGCAATCATCCGGGTAAAAATCATCTAAATTGTCAAAAAAAGCCCGTTACCCCTACGCGTTGCGACATCTGTCCGTAAAGCCCACCAAATGGCCTATATTGGGCTTTATTTAAAAGGCATACGCTTGTATGGACCATGGCATAAAATCACTGTTGTAATACGCTGACGGCTTCGTTTTGAAGCGGGTCAAAGATCATTATATTTACGTATGGTTATTTAGAACCGATAGGATGAATTTTGGAATAAGGCCAGATATGAAATGGATACAACCGGATGTCTGGCTTAGGAGTTAACTTGGCATATATAGCAGGTATCTGCAATTGGGGGGGGGAAATTGTTAGGTGGATAGCGATTAACAATTTAATGGCCATAGTCCAGAATTACGTAAACGCTTTGAGCAGTATCATATAAAATTTGAATAGAATAAATGAAGATGCCAATTAAAATCGCCTCGAATATAAACTCAGACGGTTTAAAAGAAGCGCAAACAACCGGACTACCTTTTAAAATTTGAACAATGGCAGCGATGCCAATTAAGCATAAATGTTCAATTGTTGATTGACGCATGGATTTCCGAGTATTTTTAAAATCAGCTTCTGCATTTTTATCAGCAATTTCACGCATTTTTGTGAGAATTACGCTTAATGTTGTTGTATTTATAGCCAGAATGGCAACCAAAATAAGAATTAGATTTTGTTCTAAAAACGTACAAATAAAAGGGCTTTTCAGCAAAACCGAAATCCCATTTATTATCGCACCTGCAACGAAAAAAGTGCATGCCATCATTATCACTTTTTTCATTTCATTAAATCCTTAAATATTCCAACTAAGTTTTCATTCGTTGCACCTTCAATTACTATTTCATCAACACTAATTTCGTTAATACCTTTGGAGGTATGGATTCGCTTTTTAACACCTTTTGCTCTCATAGAAATATCGCCACCACCTTGTGCAGAGTATTCTACAAGGCTATGAACAAGCTCATCCTCTTTGCTCGGTGTTAAGGAGGAGCTTTTATGGCTATTTAACTGTAAATGCGTCGTCTTAGTGTTTGTACTTCTATTCAGCGCTCCCAAATCAAGTTTAAGACCGTCAGATATATTAGACATGTTCGGCGAAATTAGCTCAAAATCAATCTGGGTTATTTTGCCTTCATACTTTTCAATGAGGGACCAAAAATAATTTTTTTCGTAAATCGGTTGAAAAGAAATAGACAGCTGATATTCTTTCAAATGCTTATTAAAATTATCTTCAAGTAATTTTGCTAAGGTCTTTGTATCCTGAAAACCAGCATATTGCTGAATGAGGCATTTTTGAACATCCGAACGATTGTTAATTGCAACCAAAGATGGTTCCCAATTTTCGATATCTTCAATCTCGAACTCCTTAGTTTTTCTTTTTAGATCTCGCTCAACTCCGATCTTTAAAATTAGAATGTCGTCTCTATCCGATAGTTTTTTGTGGATAATAGAACCTCGCGAATAGGAAAATGTATTTATTTTTCTGAATATTTTCGTAAGAATGGAATTCTTATTCTTTTTAAGCTCTTCGATGCTTTTGAACCCGCCGAACATACCAACTTGAAAATGCTGAGAAACAGGTAAAATTTGATATCGATATAAATTGAATGCTATCTGTTTTGCCTTGACCATAATGATTTAACTCCAATGTTCTATATGCAGAACGCTGCAAATAACCGGTGCAAATGGAGCGCAGCGGAATTTGCATCCGAGTTAATTTGTCTTGTTAGGCATTCATTTCAAATCAATTTCGGTAACGCCTTTGCGAACAGGTCACTGAAGTTCGATAGATATGACAGCAGTTCCAGCCACGTTAGCGGCTCGCACTTGCAGCTTTCCGTAAGTATGTGCAGGTGCGAGATCGATCTGGGAAACTCTTCTATATAGGCTCTTCGATAGACCGTCTCTTATTCCACTTAATTGCGCAATACTCGGATCGAAAGTTTTGAGAAGTTCTAATACAAACGACATTTTCGAGCTATCAAGACTGGTCGTTCCTCGAAACATTACTCCAGCGTCGACTATATTTGATCCTTTAGTGCTAGCTGACAACGTAGTCTCTTGAAGACGAGAAACCGATAACTCGTTGTTGTATGAACCATCTCTTAATGCCCACCCATCCTGTTTAGTGATCCCATATTGTTTCGCAAATCCACTCATGAGGAATAAATCTATATTCAAAGTTACACGAGCGCCTTGAGGTGGAAGATCATCTTTTGCCGGGCCTGACGGTGTACCGGCGCAATCTTGCAACATATTGTATGCCTTTGTAAAACCTAAGAGTGAGAACGTATGAATGTCGAGGGGGCCGCCTCCAAAATCTATTGTTATTTTTGCAGTCATCCCTTTCATCATATTGTCAACAATGCTCTTGCCTGGCATAGGTGTTTCCGGGATTATAGCGATTTTCTCTCCATTATCGACTTGCAACATAGCTCGCTTGCTTATTTTGAAATATGCCCCAATATTTTCACCAGAAAATGTGACATTGTCGCTTGGGTAACTTATTTTTAGATAGGTAGTTCCATATTTTGGATTTTTGCCATTATCAAGATAAAACGGTAAAGACCTAAGCGCGCACTGCTTGCTTTCTCCATTTATCCCCACCTCCAATACTGTCCAATTTTTTCCTTTATAAAACGTCTTAACATATGGATCACCGGCATAGGCAATAGTACTCGAAATCAGGATTAAAACGATTAAAATATTTTTCATTATTTTATCCTCCAATTTTCCCTAGGACAGTTCTCTGCCAAGTCGCCTAACGAAAAGCTTAGCCGGAGCGCGCCATGGGCGCGCGATCGGCTGTAGCGAAGGGTTAGGGGCTTGTACTTATGCACGTGACACACGTACGCCCATAGCCCTTGGTCTCTCTGGATCGGAAAATTTGGAATCGCAAACAGGACACTCCCAACCATAAGAGCCATTTTTTAATGGGGACAAATTGTTTTTTGCTTTGCATTTTGCGCAATAGCGTAGACCGTCAGCGGAATTAATAAATGTTCCGGTTTTTTCATCAAACTTGAATGGATCATTATTGTGAGAGAGTTTTTCTTCGAGTACTCGTACCGTCTCTTTAAGCTTGCCGTTATCGCGACGAAGTGTCTCATTCTCAGAGCGGAGAGCATTTACCTCCACTTCAAGAGCCGAATACTTGTCATTCGCCAGAGCAATGCGCTCCTTGAGTATGACCGCAGAGCCGTGTTCGTTAATTAATTTCTCAAAACCATCAAGTAAACCCATGTAATACCTCCTATTGTGGATGCTCCCCTAACGATAGAACTCACCTGCCAAAAAGCGCCAGCTTTTTGGTCGGGTGCAGTGATTTGTTATACGCCTCTGCCGTACCATATCATTTCATCTTGAATGCCATTGGTAGTTTGAAAGCGAAAATAGAAATAATCAAAAAAACTGCAGCTAATAAATCAACCACCATCCATAAATCCCTACCCAAATGTAAAAGAATTAAAGGATTAAAGACAAGTGAAATAAAACCAAAAGTCCAAGTCCAAACTTGTCTTTCGCTTCTATGCGCTAACCAAGAAAGATAAACTGTTGTTCCAAAAACGACCAAGCGAAGCAACGTAAAAAATCCATAAGGCCACCCCTCAATCATAGCCAAAAAGAGAAAAACAACAGAAATAATAATCGCAACGTTTTTATTCTTGTTCACTTTCATACTCAACCTCTTGGACTTTTGGCTTACGGTGGAAAAGTCCAAAAAATCTGCCTATTAAGGCTACTATAAAGAAGGCGTTAAGCCAGAAAATAACTGCTGTTGGTGCTTCAAATTTTTGAAATACTGCATAGAGAATATTTGTAAAAAAGAATCCAAAAATATAAACCCAAACTGAAGGTTTATATAAATATTCCTTCTCTTCTATAGAAAGTTTCTTTTTTAGCGATCTCCATTTGAATGCAGAAATTAAAGCTAAAATCAAAAATATAGCACCGCCTAAATCCGAAACCATATCCCCAACGTTAAACAGTTTGAACTGGTAGAAAGGTAATGCAATAACTTGAAATGAGAGCGCACCAAGTAAAAATATTTGTGGTGAATAGCCCAGAAAATCCTCAGGGGTAGATGAATAATCCTCAGAAAAAGCCAATTTTGAAAATCCAAAACAAAACAAAGTCATCAAAAGGAAAAAGCCAGTTCCTATAAAAAGAGCAAATCCTTCCTTGTACCAAACTAAAAATGGAGCAGATAGAATAGCTATAGGCCCTAATCCAAAAAGAAAGGTTAAAAGAAATGTCCAGAAAAATCCTATTACAGAGGCCCAAATTACAAAACTCAATATAAAAACCCAAATAGAAAGTATCATTTGAGCCGTTGAAAAAGAGATGGCAGAAACCAAAGCCATAGGTATAAAAATATATTTTTTACCAAAAGGCATGCTTTCAGCTTCTCTAAAATGCTCTATTAAAGACGACACTAAAACAAAAGCAGGGGAAAATAACTGAATTATAAACGGTAGAAAAATCATTAAAGCGAACGGAATTGCAATAATGTATACTATGTATTTAAAAATCGGTATATCTGTAAAAAAATAACCGATACCAACAAAGATTAAAAGTGCCCACCAATATTCCCCCAAAATTTCTATAAAGCGTTCTCTTATGTTCATGAAGTTACCCCATCATTCATTTTAGGTATGGCGTATAACGACAAACTCACCGGCCCGGCTTTTTGGGTCCGGTGAAGTGACGGGTTATGGCTTTCCACAAGTTGTAATTAATCCCTAATTCTGAAGCCAACGCTGAAATTGCTAATATGCGGCTTTCCTCGAAATCAATATTTGGGACATTCTCAATTGAGACCTCTTCTCTCATTGCTTTATCAACCTTTTCAAAAGTCTCTTTTGAAAAGAATGCCCTAACCATCCCACGGGCTCTTTCCTTTACAATGATTGTCTCTGGACGAAATTCAACTATACGTGTGCGCCCTTTGTAGGACTTTTTATTTGATTGAAGTTCAGTATCCAAAGCATCTGTTTCAAGTGAACTCAAGGCGGTCAGTGTATCAATGAATGCGTTCATTTTTATTTCATCTCTTTTTTGCGCTTTCCATATAATTTTGTGACGCAGCCAAGCAAGTATTAACGGGGACATGAACCCTGAAATTACGCCAGCAATAATTGCATCTTTCACTGATTCACCTCAATTGTATTGTGAGCCATAACGCCCGTAATGCCGATGTTAGGGCTTTAACGTAAAAGCATAAACGAACCAAGAATTTTATTAAAGCTCGGCTTTAAAATATTAAATCGAGATCTTGTTTCATCTGCACTGAATGATGACGCACCGCAATTCAATGACCAAATTGTACTTGAAGTAAAAGTCAAAACGACAATTTGTTTTCGCAAATACTTTCCTTCAAGGGCTTCTAAATTTGTTTCGATAACACCAATTAGAGCTGGAATATCAATTATATTAGCGATCCGGCTTTCGATCACACGGACTTGGGAACTCGGCAGGCCAATGTATTCTGCCCAGGCATCTTGGTCTTGGGGGAGCGATTCTATTATACGGTTTAGCTCATCTTGGCTCATATCGCTAATTTCTGGATTAACTCGCGCTAAGACATTACAGTTCCCAGGCCCATCGGGAGGGTTTACAGAAAATTTTATATTTCGGCCTTTTGGTTGGACAACTACCCAAGAGGGGGGATAGCTAATTCGAAAGCCTGTTTGATTGTTTCGGTACACAGGCCAAAAGTTAGAGTTTTCTTCTTGTAATTGAGCCCAAATCGACGTTGGAGAAATTAACAAGAGTAAAAAAAAAAGATAATGAAACTTGATTTGGTGGCGACCTAAATATATTTTGAACCAACTCATTTTTTCATATCCTCTTTTTATTTCAATGATGGACGGACTACCAACAGTACGAATCCAATTGCAAAGCCGAATGTGAGAAGTAAAATTGGGATACCCGAAAGATTGTATTGGCCAATAAGCCACAAATTAAAAATGAGAACCGCACCACCGAATAGCCTCAACTTTGCAGCTTTCTTCACCATGCCTCCTTGTTTCTTGACTTGAGCATTATCGTTATCTACAGGTTTCTTTACTGACAACTATCTCAGCAAGCTTTTCACCATAAGTATTTTTGTATATGAACGTATAAAAAAGGCCCCGATCGAAGGCAGGGTTATTTGCATTTTGAAAGCATGCGTTTGGCAATATCTCACGGCGTAACTCATCTGAATATTCTTTCAACTCTGAAGGTGAAAGCCCTTTTTTAACCCGCAGTACATACAAAAACTTAACATTCCTTGAAATCGCAACGGCTCGCGTAGAAACAGTCATGTCGTCTAAGAGTGCTTCTGAGTTTGCATTGTGCTGTGATGCGATAGCCATTGCGATTTCTTCTATTTGTTTAATCTGTGCAGTAGTTAAAGATTCAGCATATACACTCGGACAAAAAATAAGTGCCATCGCGACAAGCAAGAGCAAAACCTGAGCTTGAGTTTTCATGTGCAGAACCTCCCTTAGTTTGTATTTGCCATAACGCTCCGGCTCATGGGCCGCAAAAGGGACTGGGTCTTAACCAGAGAAAAATTAAATGATGCTTTCGAAAAACGTACAGCCACCCTGCTTTTGCGGTCCAATGGAGCCGGTTGTTGGGCTTGGTCTGCCCTTTTTTACAACCTGACCTCCAATGACAGATTGGGGAATTCCAGGAACTGAGATAGAAACTTAGCGCTCGGTTCATCAGGATCGATGTCGCTAAGTATGGAGCCGAGTTCGCCAATGCATCGAAAAGCGTTCAGGGCTGCGTCAATAATTGACCAATTCTCGGAGATGATCCGCTCTTTCTGCTGGTTCCACCTGTCAGGTGAAATGTTAACCGCCTTAGCATGAACGATGTCGTTTCGGGCAGCGATAAGCTTCTGAAGAAGAGCGATAGCCTTGTGATCGGCAGGTATTCCTTTCCCAGTAGCCAATTTCGGGACAAGCATCCATTTTGTGTGGTGTCGCATTGAGTCAACGTGTTTCTTGGAGAAGCTCTCGCCAAGCTTTCGAGCGGCGTAGTTGTAGATGTAGCACTCCAAGGCGATGATTGTGTATAAAACCACGATGGTCGCTTGACCGTCCGCTGTATCCTCAAAGCTGTCTGTGTCAAGTGAGGTCTTTCCTGCTGCTTGGATGTAACGCACCAGTTTATCTTGCGCATCAACTGCTATGCGCAAGTAATTCAGGAACGGCGTGTAGATGATTTTGCCCATGGTCTTCCTCGTGAGCCCAACGCAGAACTTTGCTTCCGCACCAGTGACATGTTGGACGCATTTTTTTTACTCGCCATGAAAACCGAGGTAACGTACTGCTCTAGTTTCTTTAGATACAGCAATATATTCGGCACTGCCGATCGATGAATGTCCAACTAACCGAAACCTAAATAAAAATTCCTTTGATCGATTGAACGCATACAGCCCGTCCGGTGGATCAGCGCATTGTTCAATCTCTATATTTTCACAGAGGAATTCATGAGCTATTTTATTTGCCTCTGCCTCGTCCATGGCGCACCTATTATCATTTTTTATTCACCAATGTGATGCCATTCACTCTCTGTCAATTCAACAATAAACCTGTACACTATATCAAGGTCACCATGCGCTGAAGCCCATTTTATATGTTCACAAAAGCGCACCTTTTTTTGAAGCGCTGACGTATCCCACCAAGCTGCCAGAATTAATGGAAGCGCAGGTTCCCACCCACCACCCTTTCGTCTTTTATCAGGCAACATTTCATATAGTTCCTGCCATCGCATAGGCTGAGGACAAACACGACTATTTTTCCGAGCCTCTTTCATTGCTTCTTCGAGGGTTGCCATGAACATTCTCTCTTTACGCCAAGCTTCAGCCGCGCGGCTTTTTGCGTCGGCTGGAAGCTTTGGTTGGGCCAGTATCCTTGTCATAGTCATCGAAAAACACACGATCTCCTATCTGAACCGAACCGTCTTCATTCAACCCAGCAATCTGGCTAAAGGTACGAGTCGGTGTTGGATTATCATGCGACCCTCCCAATATCCACTTTTCACCAAGAATAGTCCATATAAGTCTAAGCCCAAGTCTGTCGAGTCGTTCTAAAAGATCGTCTAAATCCGCAATTAAGGTTCTTGGACCGGCGTCTAAAACCGATATATCACGAAACACGTCTTTTCCATTCTTAATTTTGTAACCATCTTTACCATTCCACCAAAGATCAGAGGGTGAGAAAAAGACACGGGCAGGTACCAGCATATGAAAATTTTCATCGAGAGTTGCATCATATTCCCATTCCACTGCAAGCTCATTCCAAGCAGGAGTATAAATGACAGGAAGCTTATGGCCAAAACCACCTGTGCTATGATACTCATCTCGCTCAATGTTAAAGGGAGTGGCCCAAGGATATTCACCAGCAAAACCATAAAGCCATGAGGCACCTTGTTTCATCCATTGACCAAAAAAATTCCTGCGGTGAATGCATTCATAGCCAATTTTGAAATCATCTTTTGCAACAAGATGACTTTCAATATGCATCCACACTTGACGATATTGCTCATCCCAGCCAACATCCTCGGGTCGATCATCCCAAGCAGGATAACTGACAAGCAATAGCCATCGCTGACCGCCATATTCTTTCACTGATAGCAATTTCTCTAATGAAGGTAAGTCCCTATCTATGTTGACCCAATCTTCATCCGACAGCTGCTCCCCGATTTGAAGGTTTGCTGAGTCACCCATCCACCAGGCATCAGAATTTCTGTCACGACGAACAATTCGACAAGGCAGCGTGGGATCGAGCTTCCGTTCCTCAAGTAGGATGAAAGGTGTTCGTAACGGTGCCGGTGTCCAACTGTCTTGATTCCTCTCTATGTGATCATGTAGCCTCGAAGCCAAATGATACATTCCAATCCACTGATATTTCTTTCCGATTCTTTCAGCCCAACTTGGCTTGGCCCTACCACCTCCATGTTTGCCAAGCATATAGCCATCGTATCCTTCACATCCAGAACCTTCATAGCCGAAGTCACGGGCTATTCTTTGGAGGATCCATGCACCCATATCTTTCTTGGAGAAAGCGTGTACCCAAGGACGAAGGCAGTTCATCGAATACTTAAAGAAATCACTGAAAAATTCATTTGGTCTGAAACGTAATAGCTTGCCCCAAGCTTCTATCTGATCATCAGAGGGTAACACCTGAGGCCATTCTGAATCTATCGGTTGCATCGTCAATAGAGGATCACAGTTTTGAGGGAGAGCGTTAAGTTCGCTGGCCGCTTCGCTGATGCATCTAATCAGATCGCGGATCAACGCATTCTCAAATGCTTTAGGTTCAGACCGGTAAGCTTCCTGTAATGATGCCGTGGCATGTTGTAACATGTTGACATCTTTAGAAAGAATCAATGCGCCGTAGCAACACAGAAGAGTTCGCTCTCGAACCTTGTCATCATCACTAAAAAGCAACCGTTGCAAAACGTTCGGTAATATTCGTGGCTTGGCAGTTAGAATTGCAATCGAAGCCCGTGTTGCCGAGTCTTTTACTCGACGATCAGCGGCTGCGGTAAACCATAGGAGTACCGTACACCATCGTTCTGCGGTCTCATGTTCAAGCTGCTCCAAAGGCAGTTCAAATGCAGCATTTATCAAGCGTCGGACCGTGCTTTTTGATTCAAATCGGTCGTGAAGATATCCACACCAATAGGCGTCACGTTTGGCCAAAGGTTGCTCTTTTAAAAGCGCGTCAAACCATATTGCGTCAATAAAAGAAGGTTGCCATGATATGGCAAGCAAGGAGTCCATGGCTTCAAAGGAGAAATCCTCCCAAGCCAGTGCTTCCCGAATCAGTACTCCTGACCTGGCAGTGAAGGATCTGGGATCTCTTGAAGGAAATGATCGAACCACAATTCGTATTAGTGAGTTTCGTATTGAAGCATCATCAACAAAATTTGGGAGTTCAACTCCAGGATTTTGCTCTGAAGCGAGGATAGAAAGCGCAGCAAGGACACCGCTATGCTGTTCCAGAGCATCATGATCCCCAAACAAACTGTGGAGCACTCCTCCGGGCTGGCACTCCACAACAAGGCCCTTTTGGTTACTTCTTTCCAGCAACTCTGCTGCGATTAGAAAATCTCCTAGTCGCTCAAACGCTGGTCGAACAACACTTTCATCACCAAACAGAGTATCAGTGGATGGAGCATCCTCCACCAGCAAGTCTGCACGCACGAGCCAATCAAGAACAGGCAATGTGCTGGCTTGGGGTCGCACGTCAGAGATTAACCTTTGTGCTTGGGACCATGAAAGTGATGACTCCCCTATGTCAACTATTGCGCGCACGATTGCCATAAGACATCCACTTACAATCTTTGCGCCCTCGCTGGTCTCATATTCTGTTGCAAACTGTCGTTCTTTTTCGTCAAGGAATGCCCGAATGGTTGGTGCTAATCCGTGCCAGCCTGATGGCATACGCCGGAGGCCACGTGAACGCAAAGTTTCGCAGACCAGCCGAAGGTAGAGGGGGTTGGATAATTCGGGTTGTAGGATAGGTGAGATCGGTGGTTCGAGGTCGTAATGGCGAAAAAACGCCTGACATGCGTCCCGTTCGATGCCCGAAAATCCTGTGTGCTCTATGATAGGCAGATTATGGTTTTCAGGAAGGCAATACGATAGAAATGAAGTTCTGCAGGTTACGCAAAGCCGCAAATACTGCCTGCGCTGAATTGCTTGTGAGACTGCGGATATACGATCTCGCCAGTATCGCAAGGGGCGGGTTTCATTTATCGCGTCAATATTTAAAATGAGTAGCGAGCCAGATGCTTTACCAGCTGCGTTCAATGCATCAAGAAAGCCATTCATTCCAAGTGTGACAGGGAGTCCAAGAGTTTCCAAAATCCTTGTCCAAGGATCAGGCTCACCTCTAAATTCATGCCCAAAACATATACACGAAAGGAGATTATCACTAAAGCGATAGTCGGCAGCATCGCATACCCCGTGTGTCTTTCCAGATCCCGCAATACCTGATATCACAAACACCGTATTATACGCGAGGAAGCAAGAGGGCGAAAGAAGCCACTCATGTAGCTCCGTTAGCACGACAATCGCTTCTCGTGTGTAGTCCAAATTGGCAGCAGGAAAAGAAACCATGTATTCTGCCATGAATTGGCGAAAACCAGGTGAGTCAGCTTTTCCCTCACCGTGTTGTGTTTCAAGGTCTTTAATTAAATTTGATTCAACCGACTTAAAGCGGTCCAAAAGGTTACTAAGTTTATCAACAGAGCATTTGTAGAGATCTTCATCGCCAATTGTGGCAAGACTATCACATTCGTTTAGAAGTCCCCCGGTATCTGCTATTAAGGTCTGTATCTGGTCACGTGAGGTCTCCGGCCATGCTGGTGACATCGAATCAGAATCACTTCTGTTTAATGCGGCAACCAAGTTTTCATTAGCTTTCCGGCACGCAAGGATCTTGCCTTTAAACTCATTCGACCATGTGGCTGTTCGACCAAACGCTGCAAACCATTTCCACAAATCCGTTTTAACATTTAATGCGGGCGTGTATCGTGGGCCGGCAGTTTTATTTGCAACTCCAAGATGCTCTAAAAACCATTCGTTTGTTAAGATTGTCTGATTAAAGAAATACTCTCGAACACCTCCATGTACATCATGTTCCAACAGCAATTCTATAAGCCTGGATGCAGGCCAAGCAACAATATCGAGTTGGCGACCTTCCGCTTTGGCTTTCTGCTCATGACTTTTTCGCCAGTTGTCGAATTTCTCCTGGGCACTCAGACCTTTTCTGCCCGTTGGGCCTGTCAGATCGAAAGGGAAACAGACAAAGTATCTTGTCAGCGCAGGGTGAATATTTAGAGCGGTGGTCAGTGATCCAGTGGCTTGTGTGAGGAGAGACCCTATGTCAAATACACATTTCGCTTGCCAGCCAACCCGGCCATCTGAATAATCTGCAAAACATTCTACACCGCCATCGCCTCCGGCACCATGAAGACGGATAAATGCGGCATCGCTTGGAATTGTGCGACGGGCAAGTTGGCAGCAAAGCTCTTCAAACGCCTCACGCTGTCCACCACAACGAGGCGCAATCAGCCTGAAATCTATTTCTGTCACCTTTTCCACCTACTCATAGTTTAACATTTATCAATTAAGGCCCAACGCCAAGTTAAGCTGCAAACGGGTAAAAAAAATAAAAGCAATTTACTTTGAGATCTCTCAGTGATGTAATCCTGCAAATTATCCGAAGCAGCCAGTTTGTCAGCTTGAACGTTTGGTTCAAGTCTACTGACATTATATATGGTGAAAAGTACATAGCGGTTTTATGACCGGCTATGAAGTGTCGGGCAAAACGCCACAATTCATTTTAATATTACTGAGACAGACAATCCGCCCAAACCCATCTTTTATAAACCATGGAACCATCCGGCCTTTTTTACATTCGGGGCATTGTTTATGGGTTTTCTCCGACTTCGTATTATTCTTATCGACGGTATCGCAGTGCAATACCCCTCTGATATGAGAGACCATCTTCTTGCATCGGCCGTTCGCTAAAAATCCGTAATGGCGAATCTTATGAAACCCTTTTGGCAGAACATGAGAAAGAAACCGGCGGATAAACTCCGATGCGCTTAAATCCATTTCCTTCCATGTAAATCTACTGGCCTTGTAATCCTTGTAGCGGAACAGAACACGCCCGTTATTTACATCGATAATCCGTTGATTGCTGATGGCCACCCGGTGGGTGTAACGACCGATGTATCGCACCACCTGCTCGGCATCTCGAAATGGCGTCTTGCAATACACAATCCAGTTGCGGCAGACGAGATCATCGATCCAGCGTTCAAAATGAAATTTTTCCCGCAAATGAGAAAGGTCATCAGGAAAGACGATTTTTTTATCAGCGTATGCTGTTTTTAACCCCTCTATGAATTTACCCCGAAAGACTTTAGACAAGGCACGGACCGGAAACAAAAACTTGCTCTGATACCTTGGTGTAAGCCAGCGATCATCATCACTCAATGCCCCTCCGGGTACAATAAAGTGAACGTGCAAATGCGGCCACATGCTCTGACCCCAAGAATGCAGTATTCCGTAAAATCCGAGTTCTCCGCCCAACCACTTCGGGTCTCGTCCGAATGTCAGAAGCGTTTCTGCCGCAGTAGAAAACAGAAGGTCATATATAAGAGCCCTGTTGTATGAAATGAGGGCGTTAAGAAGATGCGGCAGTGTAAAAACGGCGTGATAGTATGGAACCGGGAGAATATCTTCAAGCCTGGCTTCAACCCATTTGCGCCGGTTTATGCCCTGGCATTTGGGACAATGTCGATCACGACAGGAATTAAAATCGTCTTCAATATGCCCGCAGGCATCACACTTGTCTACATGGTAACCGTAATGAGATGTCCGACAGTGCTCAATCGCATACATAACTTCATGCTGCTTTTTAGTCATGCCGTTCTGGGAACGATATTCTTCACCATAGCAACGAAAAATATCGGCTACTTCTTTATGGTTGGAATGCTCGTCAGTAGTGCATATTTCTTTCATAATTGACCACCAAAACGACACGAAATAGACATAACTATTTAATATTATACACTATCCTGAATTTATTCTTACTTGAACAAGTTATTAAGCAGTTTCTGTTTAACTACACAACCCAGAAATTCTTTCCGACTAATTTCCGGCCAAATCATGTTAATTTCTAACTGGATAACACTCATTCCGGAATGATAACCGGAAACCGTATAACTATTCACGAATTGTGTTTTATCCATTGTCCTGCATGAAAAACCAGCTGCAGACAAATCGAGTACAGATGTAAAGTAAAAAATATTTCGAGATCAGATGAACTGGAATAATGGACAAAATACTGTAGAACTGAGGTGCTGTTATTTTCTCACGATAGGGATAGTATAAACAAGATGGGCAATTTGCAAGGGAGAATGTCTTTTTTCAACTTTTTCCCGGGAGTATGGACTTCAAAGCGTGTTGAGATACCTTGCCAGTGTTCAAAATTGAATAAATTCAGGAATGATGACAGATATGAAACGGACATCTCAGGAAAGGTGCTAAGATTGATTACCCAATTTCATTTAACAACACGTCACACACCTCTTTGTCTTCAATGCCGACATAACGCATGGTAACTGCCGGGTTACTATGATTCAACCGTTTGGTTATGATTTCAATCGGAACATGAAATTTAACCCGCTGCTGATAAGCCCAGGTCTTACGCAGGGTATGGCTGCCATAATTGCCCGACAGGTTGATTGCCTTTGTCCAGCCTTTAATCAATCTACCTGTGGACTGTGAGGACATATGGCTGCCTTTCCGTGAACTGAAAATGTAATCATCTGCATCCGGTTTGATCTGCTCAAGATAAAAATCCAAGACTTTCCGAACTGATTTATTAACAATGAGAATATTCTGCTTGCCGGTCTTCCGTTCCGTAATATGGAAAAACTCCCCGGCTTTCAGGTCTTTCAACTGGTGAACTTTGAGTGGTACTAAATCGGAGCATCTCAACCCGTTATTGATACCAAGTACCCACAACAACAAATTACGTGGTTCAGATTTTAATAGTTTGCCGATTGATTTGATATCTTGAATTTTCCTGACTGGTTCAACCCGGACTTTTGTTCCTTTTTTTATCCCATTCCTGTTTGCTGCCATTAAAGCCTCCTTTAATATGAATGTGTAGTTTATGCCAAATACTATGATAAACTACACATTAAAAAACAAGGATAAAATAAAAAATCGGGTAAAAGCCGTTAAGAGTATCTATCCATGGGCTTCTTGGGTTTTCTGCGAATGTGTAGTTTTATGTAAAAGTACACATTCAGAATTTTTTTCCTCAAATATAAAATTGTCTTTTTCGATAAAATCAAAATTGTCTGTGTCAAATTCTGCCCTGGTATCTTCCTCATTTTTTTTCATGATTTACCTTTTTCCCTTAAATACCCCCATTCAGGGTAATTAAAATTTAAACCGGATTTGAATCCTAATTAATCGGCGCCATTTTGTGCCGATCTTTTCAAAGGGGAGAATCCTCACATTAGAATACCAACAAAACTCAATATCTCATGGGTTTTGTATGCAGCCACAAGCCCTATCAAACCCTACATATCTTGATATCCAGCCACAAGCCCATTAAGCCCTCTAAAATCCTCATATCAGCATTTTATATAAAAGCCTTGCCACCATATGAACAATGTCATGAAGCCCTGATATTTAGCCGCTGAGCTGGTCGTTTTAAAGCTGGGACGGGTTTGAGCTCACGGGAGTTTTATCCCCCTGTTTAAGGCATGAGGTTTGCCTCGTCTTAGCCTCAGCCCTTTACGGAGGCCAGAAATTAACCGTTGCCCTGATATCTTTTAACCGCCTGAACCCCTTTTGCCGACAATCTATGACCACACATAGAGCTCCGTATCATCAACCCCCTTCCCCGAAGCCTGGTTAGTGACCGGGACACAGCAACCGATGCAGCCGAGTATTTTTTTACGCCAATCTGGGCCCGACTAAACTTGATCGCCCGATATGCATATGCAGGTTTAAACTTGTACCATTTGATTAAAATATCGGCATTTTTAACAATGCCATTCAGGTACGCTTCGGATATGATAAATCGCTGTAGCTTAGAAAGCCCCTGGTCTTTGCCCCTTTTTATTGTTGTCATGCTGCCTGAATACCATGTTTCTCGTATGTGTAACGCCGTGCCGTTGCCGATGCTCGAAGCGGCCCGATGTTTGTATCAATATAATCGAATACCCGCGCCTTGGTTTTGCCTGGTGCCGGTCTGAGGACTCGCCCCGCACACTGGATGACTCTCCCGGAAAATCGAATCGGGGTCGCCATGAAAAGCGTTGTCAGGCTTTGACAGTCAAAACCTTCAGATAATAGGGATGTCGTGCTTATCAACACCTTGATATTGCCTGCATTCAACTGTTTGATGATCTCTGCCCGTTTCTTCGTGGACAGGCCCCCGGTCAGAACTGTTGACGGTGTGCGGAAATCATCCGCCAGAATAGATTGAAGCGTTTCACAATGCGTTTTACGGTCGGACAGTACAAGACACACGCCTTCAGCTTTGCGCGTCTCCCGCGCTACATCAGAGGCAATCAGGTTATTCCTTTCGGCATCCGCGCAAAGCTCCGATAACATCTTGCTGTATTCCACTGAAGGATTCAGGTCAGTTCTAAAATCTGTCTCCCGGGTTACGATCTCGGCCCGTAACACATCGCCCGTTTTCTGAAGCGTCCCGGGCTCAATCTTGTGGCATATATCGCCCAAGGATAAAAATATTAAACGACTGAGCTTGTCCCGTCGGTAGCAGGTAGCAGATAACCCGGTCAGATATTTACAGTCAAAGGAGGTTACGCATTCGGTAAACGTCCGGCTCGGCGTTCTGTGGCACTCATCCACCACCACATGGCCGAACCTATCGGATACTTCAGCGGCACATTTGTATAATGATTGAACAAGCCCCACCGTGATCCTGCCCCCGATCTTTTTCTTGCCGCCGCCGATGATCCCGATCTCGTCTTTTGGGACACCAAGAAAAGAAACAATCCGGTCCCGCCATTGGTTCAGAAGCTCCCGGGTGTGTACCACTATCAAGCAGGGCTGCCTCCGTTCCGCTATAATCTTCAGAGCCATGATCGTTTTACCGCTCCCCGTCGGTGCTGATAGAACTCCTTGCGTATGTTTGAGCATATCTTGGACTGCTGTTGTCTGGTACGGCCTGAGCTGTGCTGAAAAGGTGAAGTCAACCTCTGATAGGACTCGCCGCTGATCCACATAAATTGGACTTACGCCATAGGCTCGGCATAGATTAACCAGCTGCCGGCCGAATCCTCTCGGAACAATCAAGCCACCATGGGAAAGTGCTGTGTAAAACCTGAGGAGTCTCGGCGTTTGATAGTTGCTGAACCCGCGCCGGTCATTTTCGATCCATTTCGGATTTGTAAGAGTCAGCTTTTCCCGGATCGCGTGGGGCAGGGAATCCGGAATCTCTGCCAACTCTAAATGGTTTGAAATTCTGATTTTCATGTTCTGCTCCGGTCCGGTATCGGGAAGCCCTTCTCGTCCTTTTCCCAAAAACCAAGAGGGCACCTCGGTAAATCAATAACCGGCCCGCCAACCTTGTCACACCATAAAAAGATAATGTCCTTTTGTTCGTACCGGCAAAATTGGCAGCTGGTTCCCAAACATCGTGGGCGATAGGTGTCCCCTTGGTTGTTTTTATTATCCTTGCTACCGCTATTTCCGCTATTTCCGCTATTGTTATCACTATTTGCAATAAATCCAATGCCTTGACTAATTTGCGAATCTGCTATTCCGTTGCTACGGGCTGCTATTTTTTTGCTATTCTCTGCGGAAGCAGTGGCCTGTTTATCCAAAATAGCAGGCAATAGCAACTCATTCGCAACCGTAACTCTTTGCTTTTGTTCATTAATAGCGGAAATAGCGGGAATAGCAGTAGCAGAGGGTTTAAAAAAGGTATTTTTTGTTTCCAACTCGTCAAGATAGCTCATTGAAACATCTCCCTGCTTCCGGGTTCAGCCGGTAGTATGTTGTTCTGGTTTCGTTAAATTCAATTAACCAAAAATTATCACGTAAGAGATTAACAGCTCCATCCCTGCGCTGTTTTTTCCGTAGGCTGTTAGGCCCGTATCTCAGTAAATCTGCCGGGGCTATTTCCTTGTCTTGGTATTCCCGATCAATTAACCATTGCAGAAGTGTCTTGGCGTCTCGTTCTTCTTGGGTCTGGTCTATAAGGCCAAATACCCGCTTCGACTCTCTGAGAAACCATAGCGCAATCCTGGCCGCGCTTTCCATAACCTCTGATGATATGCTGCCGGTGGCTCCGTGTAAAAAAATATGAAAGAGTCCTGACAGCCTCGCTGCATTCTCTGCTATTTTGGCCCCAAAGTCCGGCACCTCATGAAAGATACCTTCCGGCCCTAGCTCAACCTCAATGGCATCGTGGAATTTAATCCATTTTTGTTTTGCATCTGTGGATAGCTTTAAAATTGGAAGAACCAGACGGCCCAACTCATCCATGGGTAAGGGCATATTCAATAGAGTTTCAATCCTTCTAAAAAAAGGCTTGCTCATAGGCCATGTATCCGGTGGCTCTTTATATGGTCGCTGCCCAATGGTAGAAATGGGATAAGAGATTAGATACCGCGCCAGCATGCCGATACCGCGCGCAATACCTTTTTGACCGCTTAATAGTTCTTCGATAACTGCTGGCTGCATCATAAGCGAACAGGACAACCGCCGCCCCTGGATATCAATGTTTTCCGTTGTTCTTCGGCTGTTTCGGTAGCCACCCCCGTCCCATAATTTATTAAGCATCGACAAGAAAAGCAGCCTGGTTTCCGCTTGAAAACCATTACCGCCAACAACTGAACCCGCCTCATCGGACCATATCGACGCGCTCGGATAGCCTTGTGATAAGTCGGCCCCCAGGCTCGCCGGGTTAGTATCCCCATAAAATATTTCAGGCATTTTTTTTAGTTGAGGTTTTTCTTGATATAAATTTTTAAATTCAGCCTCAAGTTTGGCTGTGGGTTTCCCGGCCTTGGTTGCTGTCTTTAAACTTTCAGATAGCCCCTTGCACTTTGCGGCCCATGCTTCATGCTTGGCCTCGCTTTCGGCAACTTCCGCCCGGCTGCGCTCCCGGAATAACTCAAGCCATTCTGAAATAGGTGTTTTAAAGTGTTTGTCACTCGCCGTTTTACGTTCCCCGGACACACCAAGAATTATTAAATTTAGGGATAACGGCCCTGTTAATGCTGTGTCTCGCCCAACATCTGCAAATCCCTGACACACAAGCGACAGGGCAGCCAAGGCAGAACATGCGACCAAGGATAAAGGTTGTTGTCCATAAGCTTGGTACTCAAGTATTGCGGCCCTGATATTTTCAGGGAAAGCATTCACGGGAAACGGCCCGCCGCCCTTATTTTTTGACCATAAATCAATCGGCGGCTGGATCGTATGGCGTGCTTCTGCCAGCTGCTTTTTCACGGCATCGATGCCCTCCAGGTAAGCAAGATCATTGAAATCTGTCGGCTTGCTGGAAATGTCCTTGAACTTCGGGCTTACCATCCGCGCCCCAATAGCATCCGCCGCCGCTCGTGCAGCTGTCAGTCCCGAATTGTTTGGCTTCCATTGGTCGTCATCGGCTGCAAGAATAATCTTTGAATTAGGGTGTTTTTCCCGGATCACCTCGGCAACTGGTTTCAGGTTCCCGCAATCGAGAGCGCAAACGGTATGGTGCCCTGTTGCCTGGTGGATAGTGGCCCCGGTTGAGAATCCTTCAGCGATGTAAACGGTTTCGGTGCTGCCCGGGATCTCAAAGAAATTTCCCTGCTTTGCACCACCAAGAAGGAAGCGCTTTACACCGTCTGGCGTGATCCTCTCTATTGTGTGAATGGTGCCGTTCGCATCCCTGGCGGGAACCACAAGCCGCCCTTGCTCATCGACCTTGACGCCATGAGGCTGAACCTGTTTTCTTTTCAGATATGGGTTGTCTGCTGTTGCTGGCTTAGCTGATTCCCAGACCTTCAAGGCTTCCTGTCGGGCTTTTCCGTGAATTTTTTTTTTCTCGGCATCCCGCGCTTGCTTCTGAGCTTCGATGTGCCGGGTGTACTCGGCACATTCAGTCTGTGTCATTTTACTTTGGGATTTCGCGCACCAGGTAAAGGACTGCTCGGCCCTCCAGTCCCCGAAAGATCCCGCCGGGATTCCGTCCAGGTGAAGACAATACCAGGCATCAGAATTCTTGCGGCCCTCTGGCTTGAACCTGTGGAGTTCGCCATCCGGTATGATTTCAGTTTGGCAGCTGATCCCGTTTTTCAGCATCGCCGCCCGTAAGGAGGAAATGATTTCGCTGCTGTCGAGCGCTGCGATAATCATCGCTGGATCAGGAGTTACTTTCACGGACGCCTCCATTATTTTTTGGAGGGACAAGTCTTGCGCGCTTTTTCATATAACGGACCAGACTTTTCGTCGGATAGGCAACCGTATTCCCGATTTTTATCCGGCCTTCTGGGCCGGCGCCAAGACTGTCTGCATTTGCCAATGTCCGGGGGTTGAGGATCCCACCGCTGAATTTTCCGACTTCCTTACGCGCTACAAATGGCGCAGACCACATTTCCGCGAACATGTCGAGATTAAGCTCGTTAACCATATTGAAAATATTCCCATCACCATTGAACACTCTTTTAAATACTGATGGCTGTGTTCCCCCTGCAATATTGATTCTGGAACCTTCCAGGGTAAGGGTATCCTTGACCCTTATTTTTCGTGCCCGTTTGCCATCATATAATTTTAACATTCCCTGCCGGTCTGTGCCCTTGCCCCCAGATTTATACTGATTTTGACCATCAAAAAAAACCGATGCCTCATCATTGATAATCATGGTACCCGCATTAAGTGGCTGATCTCGGAAAAGGGCCTCAATTGTGTAATCCGTTGTGTAAAGTCCACCCGGCTGGATGGGTTCGGGAATGTTTTTGCCCGGCCTCTTATCTGGATTGACAAGTTTCATTTTTTCCCTCCAGGGAATTTAGGAGTAGGCTTTAAAGTTTCCGCTGCTTCGGTCTTCTGGATTTTATCAGCTATGGCAGGGTGGAGTTTCGTTCTGATTCTATGAATAACGCTTTGGACAGGGTAGATCACCTGGTTCCCAATCATGTACCGACCCTCGATACCACATCCAAGGGAATCCTTGTTGGCCTCGGTTCGTCCATGCAGAACTTCGCCGGTGGCCTCTGTAAGTTTTTTCCGGGGAATCCCAAACGGGAACCGCTTTTCAAGGTCTGTCTGCAATTTTTGTAAAATTTCTTCGTTCATGGATCTTTTCTCCCATTAATAGACATAAAAAAACGCAAGCATCACAATGTTGCTTTGTGATCTTGCGTTCCGTTTTAAATGAAAATTTAGGAAGAAATAAAGCAGGTGAAAACGACTTTTATTCCGTCGTTTTCACCCTCAGTCTATTGGAGGGCCTTTATCCTCTTGTATAATTTCTCAAGGTCTTTGGCATCTTTGGATAGTGCATATGTTGATGGCTCCATATCAATTAGCATTGCCCTTGCAATGCTGGCCTTTATGGTTTGTGCTGGGCGCTCACCACCATATTCACCCTTTTTGATATGCTCAATTGTCATTAGTTTAAAGAGTGGTTTTTTCATTTTAGAAGCATTTTTTGCATGCTGCGAATTTTCTGCTTTAGAAGCATTTTTTGCATGCTGCGAATTTTCTGCTTCAGAAGCATTTTTTGCATGCTGCGAATTTTCTGCTTCAGAAGCATTTTTTGCATGCTGCGAATTTTCTGCTTCAGAAGCATTTTTTGCATGCTGCGAATTTTCTGCTTCAGAAGCATTTTTTGCATGCTGCGAATTTTCTGCTTCAAAAACATTTTTTGCATGCTGCAAATTTGCTGCTCCTATACCATCATACTTTTTCATGGTATGTTTAAGGAGCTTGTAATAAATCTCAATTTCTGGGAGCACTTTCGTTAAGAAATCATCTAGTTGCTTTTCAGGGTTGTCATCCTTAGCATCTAATCTTTTTGATGGCTTTTCATCTGAGCATGGATAAAGACATTGTTGTTCATTTTCTTTTACAAATTCATCTACGTCTTTATTATAATCTAAAATATCTTCTCCGGGACTAATGGTGAACCATAACCAGTTATCGATACGCTTGCTATATAGAGAGGTATTTTTAATTTCGTAAAAACTCGCTATATATTTTATAATATGTTCGCACGATCCTTGTGTTGCCAAATTATTGTGGTAATCAAGAATATATTCCAATTTTGGATACTGTTGAATCGCTTTATAGGCAAGACTATCAATGCCATCTATTGCCTTGATTTCCAATGTAGCATCATGGCATTCAAAGGTGACTTCCTTCTCCACAATACCCTTTGGGTATCGGGGCAGTTTTGGAAAGGACTCGGTGCATAGTGTTTGTGTGGGAAGTTCCTTTATTTTTGCATCCAATTTGATATCTTTGTACTCAAGGGAAAGATTATACGATCCATCTTTATTCTTTTTAAGAGAAAATGGATTCGGAGGTGCTTTTACAACTATGATATATTTTACATCATTGTCATCTTCGGGAATGCTTTCGAATCCGTGTCCTGCTTGGCACAATAAAACACTTTCAATGCAAGGGTATCTTTGTACCCATTTTTTTGCATGATAACGGAGTACATCTAATCTCAGTTCCTTAAAATGATTTTCCTCGGACATTTGCCAAACTCCTTCGGTTTGCCTGATTTATTGATTCTGGGAAAGGTGCTCAGGATACCGCCAGTTCAACCCTAGTGATTAGCTAGAGTCTATCCCAGGGAATAGAAAATCATATCTGCTTAAATTTTATCACCTTGCAGTCCCTGCTTTCTCTTGCGGACTCTTCAAAACCGGTCATGGCAAGTCGCAAGTGGGCAGCCGAAACATGGGAGTAACGTTCAGTGACCTTAATCGTTGAGTGTCCCATAAGCTCCTTAAGGACATTGGGAGGGGTTCCCCTCTGGGCGTGCCAGCTCCCAAATGTGTGGCGGCATGTATGGAAAACAATTCTCTGACGTGGGTCATCAATGTCATCATTGAGGCCGAGTTCATTTATGACAGTTCTAAAAGTTTGGGGAGTTTCCTTCACGTGTTCACCACGGCCATTTTTAAAAATTCGTTCATTTCTCAAGCCACGTTTACGATTAGAGAACATTCTTTTAACCTCTTTGGTTATGTAGACGTGTCGGTTCTTTCCGTTTTTTGTATCTTTCAAGAGGATTGTTTCTTGATCAATATCAACACACCCCCAAGTTAAATCAAAGACCTCTCGTGCTCTGGCCCCGGTATGAATCGACATCAAAGCCATATCATGCATGTCAGTGTTTCGCTCTGCAAGTCTGGCTATAACCATTTCCGCTTCTGCATGTGTAAGATATCTCAATCGGCCGTTATCGGTCTTGGGAAGCTTGATTTTTTTCCCAGGGTAGGAACCGATAACAAGCCCTCTATCACGGGCCATTTCCCATACGACCCGGAATGTTGAGAGAACGTATTCTTTGTACCGGATGGAAAGTTATGTTAACAGGTGGATCTGGTGTCAGAATTTGGTTTTTATTTCACATTGATTCATTTAGTATCATTTATTTTTGAATTTTTACATATAAAAAAACGACGGTATTTTTGACGGTATTTTTTAAAAATGGTTTTTATAAGCATCTGTTTTTATTTTAGATTATGACCTATTTGGGTGGACGCCGCCTCCACCATCAGAAAAAAATTAACCCGTCTTTCCAGGATCAGATTTCCAGGAAGGGCGGGTTTTTTTGTCTTGTATTCAAAGGGCTTGCGCCCGGCTCATATTTTTTTCAGAATCGCTCTCCGCCCGGCTGTTTTTTTCCATTCTGTCGGCTTTCATTCTCTGCTCGGCCCCAGATATTCGGTTCCGCCCGTATGAAAATATCGGGCTTGATCATAATTGAGGCCATATTTTGCCGTGCGTAGCCTCGGAGTCCCGCCCGTTGCCGGCGTACGACATGGCGCGATCCGGGGGATGTCGGGGCCATGAAGCGTTAAGAAGCGCAAACGGTTTGAGGCTTGCCGAGTTTTTGCGCTTTAGCTTCATGGCCCCGGCATCCCCCGGATCGTGGTGGAGAAGCCGGCAATGGGCGGGACGGACCCCCGTGACATTGTGGCCACAGTTATGATCAAGCCCAAAATATCGATATTAATTTCATGCGGGTTTCAGAGATGCGCTCTTTGGGGGCCGAACCCGTGTTGCCTCAAGCAGGCAAGCGATGGTAAGGTGATCAAAGCGCCGGAGCGCTTCTCCGATATGGTAAAAACCGTCCGCAAGCAACTGGGTCTGAGCCGGGAAAATTTGGTTGAAAAGTTGCCTGATTTATCAAAAAGTTTGTTTTCAGACCCGATGGGGCGTTGTCCCCGGATATTATATTAAAAAACCAGAAAATTATTTCCAATCCTGCTGCCTTCATCCGTTCTTCATCTTGTCCTGCTACATTTCAAATCAAAATCGGCTGGGAAAATGTAAGCCGTTTTTTTAGTGGCCCACTGTGAAAAAAATAGCATTCAAATGAAGGGAAAAAAATGAGGTCCTCTTTTATTCCGTTTTCCAAACCGGCCATCAGCGAGCTGGAGATTCAGGCGGTCGCCGAAGTCCTCCGCTCCGGCTGGATCACGACCGGTCCGAAGACAGCCGAGTTTGAAGCGGCTTTCCGGGGATACTGCAATGCCGAAGGGGCGGTGGCATTGTGTTCAGCCACAGCGGGTATGCACCTTTTGCTTGCCGCACTGGGCATTGGCCCGGGGGACGAAGTGATTACCCCCTCCATGACCTGGGTATCAACGGTGAATTTAATCGTGCTTGCCGGCGCCAAGCCGGTTTTTGCAGATATTGACCGAGATACGTTGATGGTTTCCGCAGAAACCATTGCGCCGCTCATCACCGATCACACTCGGCTGATTATTCCGGTGCATTTTGCGGGCGCCGCGTTGGATATGGATCCTTTGCGGCGACTGGCTTCGAAAAAAAATATCCATCTGGCCGAAGACGCTGCCCATGCGGTCGGCACCGAATACCACGGGGAAAAGATCGGCCGGCACGGCAGCGCCATTTTTTCCTTTCATCCCATCAAAGACATGACCTGCGGTGAGGGGGGGATGTTTTGTTCCGACGATTCTGATCTTGTTGAACGCGTCCGCCGGTTGAAATTTCACGGCCTCGGGGTGGATGCCTATGACCGGACCATCCAGGGCCGATCCCCCCAGGCAGAGGTTCTGGAGCCGGGGTTCAAGTATAACCTGACCGACATGGCTGCGGTCATCGGACTGGGACAATTGGGCCGGCTGGATCGTTTTATTGAAAAACGGGCACTGCTGGCCCGACGCTATCAGGCACTGCTGGCCGACGTGGATGAGATCCTTCCCCTTGCCGTGCCGTTCTACCCCATGCGCCATGCATGGCACCTGTTTATTGTCCGCCTGGATATCGAACGGGCCGGCATGAGCCGGGACACCTTCATGACGGAATTGAAAAAGAGGAATATCGGAACCGGGCTCCATTTCAAGGCGGTGCACATGCAGAAATATTATCGCGAAACCTTGCGGCTTCCGGATGGCGCCCTGCCTGCGACCGAGTGGAATTCGGAACGGATCTGCTCCCTTCCCCTGTTTCCGGACATGGCCCTGGAGGATGTGGATTCGGTCGTTGCGGCCATCAAGAAGGTGCTCGCATGAATGTGCCGGATTTATCCGTGGTCATTCCGGTTTATAACGAAAAAGACAACCTGCCGGAACTTATCGACCGCTGTCTTGCCGCCTGCAAAACAACCGGCCGGCACTTTGAGATCATTCTGGTGGATGACGGCAGCCGGGACGGCTCCCGAAACTTTATTTCTCAGGCCGCGGACCGCCACCCGGAGGTAATCGGCGTGATGCTGAACCGCAATTACGGCCAGCACGCGGCGGTCATTGCCGGCCTGGATCAAAGCAGCGGGGAGATTGTCGTTACCCTGGATGCCGACCTCCAGAATCCGCCCGAAGAAATTCCAAATCTCGTGCGGGAGATGGACCGCGGGGTCGATGTGGTGGGTACCGTGCGTGAAAACCGGCAGGACTCTGTCTTTCGCCGCGTCCCGTCTGCGCTGATCAACTGGCTTGTCCGGCGGACCACCGGCGTCATGATGCATGACTACGGCTGCATGCTCAGGGCCTACCGACGCCCGATTGTCGATGCCATGCTCCAGTGCCGGGAACGCTCCACCTTCATCCCCATTCTGGCCAACAGTTTTGCCGGCAGCACCGCCGAAATCCCGGTCAGGCATGCACTGCGTGAAAAGGGAGAATCCAAGTACGGTTTTTTGAAACTGATTTCCCTCCAGTTTGACCTGCTCACCTCCATGTCCACCTTTCCGCTGCGCCTGCTTTCGTTCATGGGGGCGGTGATTGCGGCATGCGGCATTGGTTTCGGCGTTCTGCTCATGGTGATGCGCTTTGCCTATGGGGATATGTGGGCTGCAGAGGGCGTGTTCACTCTTTTTGCCGTGCTTTTTGTTTTTATCGGGGCTCAATTTATCGGCCTTGGCCTGCTCGGCGAATACATCGGCCGTATCTATAATGATGTTCGATCCAGGCCCCGCTTTTTTATTCAGGAAATCTGTGGCGCAAACCCATCGGCGGTCGAGGGGAAAAGCACCTTATCAAACTGACAGGAGAAACTTATGAGAGCCGTCGTACTTGCCTATCATAATATCGGATGCACGGGAATCAAAGCACTTTTGGCCCACGGATTTGATATCCGGGCGATATTCACCCACCAGGACGAGCCTAATGAAAATATCTGGTTCGAGTCAGTGGCCGAGCTGGCAGCGGCCAATGATATCCCGGTTTATAACCCGGCGGATATCAACCATCCCTTGTGGGTTGAGCGGATAGGGGAAATGGCGCCGGATATCATTTTTTCCTTTTATTACCGGGATATGATCGGCAAAAAAATTCTCGATATACCGCCGGCAGGATGCCTCAACCTGCACGGCTCGCTCCTGCCCCGTTATCGTGGCAGGTGTCCGGTGAACTGGGTGCTGGTCCGTGGTGAAAAAGAGACCGGCGTTACCCTTCATTACATGACACCTCGACCGGATGACGGTGATATTGCCGGCCAGAAGTCAGTTTCCATTGACGATGACGACACGGCCCTGAGCCTGCATAAAAAGCTTGCCGTTGCGGCAGGCGACCTGCTGGACGAGCTGCTGCCGGAGATTCGGGAAAACCGGGCCCGGCGGATTCCGCAGGAACAATCATCGGCAAGTTATTTTGGCGGGCGAAGACCTGCTGACGGTGAAATCGACTGGGGAAAGGATGCCGCCGGCGTCCGGAATCTGGTGCGGGCGGTGACGCGTCCCTATCCCGGCGCCTTTTCCTATCTGGGAAATTTGAAGTGTATGTTCTGGCAGGTCAAGCTGGCGCAAACATCGATGGATGCCGTTCCCGGCACGGTACTCTCCACAAATCCCCTGACGATCGCCTGTGGCGAAGGCGCAGTGGAGGTGCAGTTCGGTCAGAGCGAAAACGGGTTGTACATGAGCGGCAGGCAGCTTGCCCTGGAATTTAATCTGGCAGCCGGCATGCGGTTCAACGGCCGGACTGAACGAATCGTGGAGCGGCAGCGCAAAAAGAACGTGCTCATTCTGGGTGTAAACGGCTTTATCGGTAACCATCTGAGTGAGCGGCTGCTGGAAAGCGGACGCTACACCGTGTACGGCATGGACCTGTGTTCAAATACGATCGAAAGACTACTGGAGCATCCGGATTTTCATTTCAAGGAGGGTGACATCTCCATCATGCGGGAGTGGATCGAATATCATGTCCGCAAATGTGACATTGTCCTCCCGCTGGTGGCCATTGCAACGCCCATCGAGTATGTCCGCAATCCCTTACGGGTGTTTGAGCTCGATTTCGAGGAAAATCTGCGCATTGTCCGATACTGCGTTAAGTACGGAAAACGGCTGATTTTTCCGTCCACCTCGGAGGTCTACGGCATGTGTGAGGATTCCGAGTTTGACGAACAGCGTTCAAATTTTATTCTGGGCCCGATCCATAAACAACGCTGGATCTACTCCTGCAGCAAGCAGATGCTCGATCGCGTGATATGGGCCTACGGCGCCGACAGGGGCCTGCAGTTCACCCTGTTTCGCCCCTTTAACTGGGTCGGGCCGAGACTCGACTCTCTGGATTCGGCGCTGATCGGCAGCTCCCGGGTGATCACCCAGTTTATCCTCAACCTGGTGGAGGGCACGCCCATCCGGCTGGTGGATGGCGGCAGCCAGAAACGGTGTTTCACAGATGTCAGGGACGGCGTCGAATGCCTTTTCAGGATTATTGAGAACAAGGATGGGTGCTGTAACGGCCGGATTTTCAATATCGGAAATCCGGACAACGAGTACAGCATGCAGGCGCTGGCAGATATTCTCCGGGAACAGTTTGCCGCTCATCCGCTCCGGTCGCATTTTCCCCCTGATGCCGGCATCAAATACATCGAGGCCCGGACGTTTTACGGATCAGGCTACCAGGACGTGCAACACCGGCGCCCCTCCATCCGGCAGGCGCGCAAAATCCTGGGATGGGAGCCTGAAGCGCCCTTTGAACAGTCTGTTGGCCAGACCCTGGATTATTTCCTTCAGGATGTGGTCGGCAGGAAAGAGAAAAAATCATGATTCCTGTCGGTTTGCGTATCGATGTCGATACCCTGCGGGGCACCTGCACCGGGGTTCCAAACCTGATTGATCTTCTGGCCCGCTACGATATCCGGGCGAGCTTCTTTTTTTCCGTGGGTCCGGACAATATGGGCCGTCATCTATGGCGCCTGATGCGGCCCTCATTTCTGGTAAAGATGCTCAGAACACGGGCCGCAAGCCTTTACGGCTGGGATATTCTGCTGCGGGGAACGCTGTGCCCCGGTCCGGTGATCGGGAAGCGATGCCCGAAACCGATACGGGAGGCCGCCGGCGCCGGACATGAAGTCGGACTCCATGCATGGGACCATCACCAATGGCAGACACGGGTGGCTCGGATGGATCCGGATGCCGTGACCCGCCAAATTCAGCGAGGCTGCGATCTGCTGACGGACATCCTGGGGCGCCGCCCGGATTGTTTTGCGGCACCTGCCTGGCGGACCACGGCTGCCGCACTTCAGGCGCTTGATTCATTTGAATTTCGGTTCACTTCCGATTGCCGCGGCCGTTCGATTTTCCGGCCGATCGTTGACGGTCTGAGTCTGAAGCACGTCCAGGTGCCGACCACCCTGCCCACCTATGACGAACTTGTCGGTCTGAAATGCTTACCGGAAACCTATAATCAGTACCTTCTTGAAATGATTCGTCCAGACCGGCTCAATGTATTGACCCTCCATGCCGAAGTCGAAGGGATCAGTTGCCTGCCCCTGTTCCAGGATTTTCTGGACAAAGCCCGGCAGCGGGATATGGTCTTCAAACCCCTGGGTGACATTCTCGGCCAAACTCAAAAAATAGGGGGGGCAGTAATCCATAAATCGATAGCAGCCGGAAGAGACGGATGGATTGCCTGCCAGGGAGAAGTATCCAACCCGTTTGAATCCATGAAAAATTCTGTCAATGAAGGATAAATTGAATCAAGAGCAATCCGTTTACGCGGAAAAACAACATGCTGTCCTGCTGCTATTATTTTTTTTGGTTTTATACATCCTGCCCCTTGGGGTCAGAGATCTCATGGTTCCGGATGAAACGCGCTACGCCGAGATTCCCCGTGAAATGATTGCCGGCGGGGACTGGGTGGCGCCTCACCTCAACGGCGCAAGGTATTTTGAGAAACCGGTACTGGGTTATTGGGTGCACGCCGGCTCCCTCCTGCTTTTCGGTGAAAATAATTTTGCCGTCCGCCTGCCGTCCGCTATGGCTGTCGGGCTGTCGGCCTTATTGATATACATGCTGGTTTGCCGGGCAACCCGTGATGGTGTTAAAGAATCGAACCGGCGGGGTATTCTGGCTGCGCTCATCTTTCTGACCTGCATCGAGGTGTTTGCGGTGGGAAACACGGCGGTACTGGACAGCCTGTTTTCTTTTTTTCTGACCGCAACCCTAACCGCCTTTTATTTTGCCGCTGAAGCGCCGCCGGGCTCTGCGAGGGAAAAACGCTTTTTACTGCTGTCCGGTGTATTGTGCGGCCTGGCCTTTCTGACCAAGGGGTTTCTTGCTTTTGTTGTGCCGGTTCTGGTCCTGACACCCTACCTTGTCTGGCAACGCCGCCGACGGGATTTGTGGCGTATGGGCTGGCTGCCGGTGCTTACCGCCATTCTGGTCGCACTGCCCTGGAGTATATGGATCCATCTGAGGGAGCCTGATTTCTGGCGGTATTTTTTCTGGAACGAACATATCCGCCGGTTTATGGCCGACGGCGCCCAGCATAAACAGTCCTTGTGGTTTTTCCTCCTGGCCGCACCGGCCCTGTTTATGCCCTGGTCCTTCATGGTCCCTGCGTCAGTGTCAGGCATACGGGAAACATTAACCGATAAGGGGGCGCAGGGACGGTTGATCCGGTTATCCATTTGCTGGCTGGTGCTGCCCTTTTTGTTTTTCTCGGTTTCCAACGGCAAACTGATTACCTATATTCTTCCCTGCTTTCCCCCTTTTGCCGTTCTCATGGCCTTCGGGCTTTTTCATGCACACCATAAGGAGGGAGGAAAGAAACTGATTCAGTGGGCAGTGGCCGGATTTGGTATGCTGTTCAGCCTGCTCCTGGTTGCCTTCCTGTACGTTCAGCTTTTTGGCTATGAGGGGTTTCGTCTGTACAGTCAGCCCTGGAAAGCGCTGATGCTCGTCAATGCCCTTGTCTTTGTAATTTTGTTCTGCTTCTGGGCGTTCAGAAGCCAGGAAAGAATCAAAAAAGTTTTATTGTTTGGCCTTTCGCTATTTCTCTTGTTTTTGACTGTCCAATTGATTCTGCTGGACCTGACCATTGAAAAAAAATCACCGGGCATCCTGCTGGAGCGCTACCGGCAAAGCATCAATCAGGATAGGATTATCATTTCCGATGAAGATACGCTTCGGGCTGCCTGCTGGTACTTGAAACGCGTTGATGTGTATGTGCTCGGGGATCCCGGAGAACTGCGTTACGGACTGGCGTATGAAAAAGCACCCGGCAGAATGCTTGACACAGGATCAGCCGCCCGACTGATAGACGCTAACCGGGGGAAAACAGTTCTGGTTGGCCGGGCAAGAAATATCAGAAGATGGCAGGATCAACTTCCCAAACCGGTTTCCCATGATGACAGCGGCCCTGAGGGGTATGTGCTGTGGCAGTATTGACCGATATTTTATTAAACAAATTGACATCATTTCAGTTTGTTATATCATGGCAGCCGTGAATATGTGTGATACATATCACATGACTTGTAATCCCTACCGGCCATGCACCCCGGGATTATTTTGGCTTTGCATCCGTGAAGAAAAATCGTCCGGACGGCTGTCCGATAAAAAAGAGAATTTATGATCAGCTATTTACCACTCATTGTATTCGGCGTAATGCTCAACGCTGCCGCCCAGCTGGCGCTTAAGCAGGGGATGCGAACCATCGGCTATTTTGATTTCCGGCTGGCAAGCTGCGGCCGTATTTTCCTTGCGGTTGCAACCAGTCCCTATGTCCTGGCCGGACTGGCATGTTACGTGATCAGCGTAGTGGTCTGGCTGCTGGTGCTTTCCCGGGTGGAGGTCAGCTATGCCTACCCGCTGCTTTCCATCGGCTATATCGTCGTCTCTGTTGCCGGCTGGCTTTTTTTCAATGAATCCATGGGGATCATACGCTGGACCGGGATTATCGTCATATGCCTGGGCGTCTGGCTGATTACCCGGACAGGATAGACAAAAAAAACTGATGAGTGTCCGTCCAGAAATGAGATAGTTTTTTTAAGTTCAAGGAAGGCGAAGATTTTAACCGGAGGAATACATTGAGTATTTCGAGGATTAAAATCTGAGCCTGACGCAGCAATTTGGGGAAAATAATCATTTCTGGATGGACGCTAACGAGTTCAGCGGAACGGGTAAACAATCTTTCAGGACCTGCGATCATGAAAATTTTGATTGTTGATGATGAATCCTCGCTGCGGAAACAATTACATCAGAGCCTGGAAAGCCAGCGTTATATCGTAGAGACGGCGAGGGATGGCGAAGCGGCGTTGAACAGATTGTTCGAAACCGCTTTTGATTTGATTATTATGGATATCATGATGCCCAAAATGGACGGGTTGACTGTTCTGGAAGAGGCGCGAAAGGCCGGAATCAAAACGCCGGTGCTCATGCTCACCGCAAAGGGTGATGTAGCTGACAGAGTGAGGGGGCTTGATATCGGCGCCGATGACTACCTGGCCAAACCGTTTTCTCTGGGCGAGTTGCTGGCACGCATACGTGCCTTGCTCCGACGATCCGGCAGCCAGGCTGAATCCGTGTTGCAGGTCCTGGACCTGCAGCTTGATACGGTGAGCCGTGCAGTAACCAAAGGCAAAGCGCCAATCGAACTGACCCATAGAGAGTTTTGCATTCTTGAGTTCCTCCTCTATAATAAAAACAGAGTCGTATCACGCTTCAGTCTGGCTGAACACGTATGGGGGGATGACTTCGACCCCTTCAACATGTCTAATTTTATGGATGTTCATATCAAAAATCTGCGTCATAAAATCGGGGATTCCGGCCAGGGTAACATGATCCGAACCATCCGCGGTGTGGGATATATGATCAGGGACCCGGAAGAATGACGGTTAAGAAAAGGATTACCCTCCTCGTTGCCTGGACCGGTTTTATTACCACCTTATTGTTTTCCGTTGTCTTGTTCTATGAACTGATCGAACAGCCTTTCGACATTCTGGACAGGGAACTCAAGGAGGAAGCGTACAGGGCCATCAAAATGCGCGTGACAGGGCAGAGCAAATCGGAGTTCCCGCCTGCCGATCCCGATGCTGCTGAATTTTATCCGTATTGGCTCAGAATCTATGAGCAGGATTCCAACAGAATGCTTTACCAGTCACAGTTGGCAAAACGGGTAAACCTTCCTTCCGTAGAACCTGATGCCAGTGCGATTGCCAGTGCGATTGTCCCGCCTGAACGAATCGACCCGGGTCAGGACAGCGGCCGCGAAGTGACCTTCCGGATCAGGACGTTCTTGCTTTCGTTGGAAGGGGGAACGTTCGCTGTGCAGATCGCCCGTCCCATGGAAAAATTGGCAGAAGAAATATGGGAACTGGTTTTCAGCATTGGCGCCGGGCTTATCTTCTGCTGGATGGCATTGGCAGCTATCAGCCAGTTTGTAGCCGGAAAGATCCTGGAACCGATTGGTAAAATGAAGGACCTTACCAGAGAAATCAGTGAAAAGAATCTCGATCAGCGGATACCGACCGGGCCGGGACGGGATGAATTCAGTGAGCTGGCGAGGACGATTAACTGGATGCTGGATCGGCTGCAAAATTCTTTTATGAAACAAAGAGATTTTCTCTTCGACACCTCCCATGAGTTAAAAACGCCGCTGACCACGATGCGGCTGGCTATCGAGGAGATTTTCACCTCCGATATGGGGAGTCTGCCGGCCTCTGTAAAGGAGAATCTTTTCCAGTTAAATGATCAGGTATTGCGCATGGAGCGACTGGTCAAAGACCTGTTGAATCTGTCCTCCCTGGAATCGTTAGCCGGCATCGACCCGAAGCCGGTTGATATCTCCGGGCTATTGTCCTCCCTGTCAGAAGATTATCGTCTTCTGGCTACCGCTCAAAACGTTCAAATGGACATCCGTCTTCCCCGCCGGCTCATCATTCAGGGGGATGCGGGGAAGTTGAACCGCGCGTTTTCAAATATACTGGATAATGCCATCAAATATAACGTGGCAGGTGGTCGGGTCGAGGTGGATAGCGATGAATCCGATGCCGATCCGGCAGATTCTGATTTGACAATCACGGTAACCAACACGGGACCGGGTGTTTCAGAGGCTCAGATCGACAAGGTGTTCGACCAGTTCTACCGGGTGGAACAGCCCAGATCGCTTCAGCACGGCGGCTCCGGCCTGGGTCTGGCGATCGTGAAGAGAATCGTCGAACTTCACCATGGAAAGATAACATTTGAGAGCAAACCAGAGGTTTGGACACGGGTAACGGTTTCTCTGCCCCGGTCTCAGGAAATGACTTCACAATGAAACATGCCGGCTGGCAGGTAATGAAGTCTTTACCATGGTATTTTTCCCCCTTATCCACGATGACGCTTTTAAACCGGTCTCCCCAGAAATAACCTCTGTGGTTGTGCCGTTTGTTGTAATACCGAGCAAATCCGATTCGGTAAAATAAAGCTTCGAGAACCGTTTGATCAGACCCGGCAGAAAATCCTTTTTAACATCCCCCACAGAAAAACCGTCCAGCGCCGTCCGGGCCATGACATGGTACACGGCTGTTTCATCGGATGCGATCATTCGTGATGTGCACGGCATTTTTTAGAATCGGTCTTTATCCGTAGCAGGGTCACTTACGCCTGCCTGCCATAATTTGCCTGCCCCCTTTTCTATAACCGACTGAAAAGGCTCAAACAACGGTCATAAAGGGCAAGTAAAGAGCCTTGAGCCTTTCAGAAAAGTCGAAACAGCATTTTTATCCCCAGCCCCAGGATAACCAGTGCAAGAAACCGTTTCACCGTAGCCGGGCTGAGGCGGGTCTGCATAAAATGTGTGCCCAGGTAACCGCCTGCGCAGGCAGCGCCTCCCACCGGCAACACCAGTGCCGGATTGAAATGTCCCATGGACCAGTAAGCAATGAATCCGGTAAGGGAGGAGAACGGGACAACAAAGGCGGTAACAGCAGCAATCTTTTTCGGGTTAAACCCCAGCATAATCATCAACGGCGAGACAATACCCCCTCCACCGACGCCGAGCATGCCGGAAACCATTCCGGCCAGCGCACCAATGCCGAGCATGGCCGGAATCGGTCGATCCGAACGATACTGGTCCGCGTATTTGGAGCCTTTGAAGAAAAACATCATGTTCCCTGAAAAAAGCAGAAACAGCACAAAAAGCCCCAGCACCGTTTTTTCCGGCAGAAATGTTGACACATAAGCGCCCAAAGGAGCGACAAAAACCGAAGCGAGAATAATGGGGATACCCATCGAAAAATCAAGCTTTCGATTTTTGATATTTGAAATGCTGGCACCAATAAGGCTCACTGTATTTACGAACAGTCCGGTAGGCTTGGCTTCGTTCAGCGGAATGCCAAGCCAGTGCAGTACCGGAACAAGCGCAACGGCTGATCCCACGCCCCCAAGGGCAAAAAGAAAGCTGAGAATAAAAGAGAGCAGTGCGATCCAGATTGTTTCCATGCCGGTACCTTTCGCTATGCTTTCTGCTTTCGTTTAAAGATTGGTCCAGGCTTCAGAAAAGCTGCCATCTGTTCTATGCCGGCCGCAAGACCTTTTACCTGTTCAAATCCTTTATAACGCAGATAGGTATAGACCATGGCAGCCCGAAACACCGAAGAGCAGATCACCACGATAAGTTTATCCGTCGGAAGTTCTTCCAACCGTTTCGGTACTTCATTCACCGGAATGTTTACGGCAAACGGAAAGGAGAGCAGAGAAGTTTCTTCACTGGAACGGACGTCCAGAAAAAATACGTCCTTCCGGTCGGCCATATTCACGGCGCTTTCAGCTGAAACCGCATGTGAGCTGGTGCCGAAGAATTCTAAATCCATTTCAGAAAGTAGTGCGTCAAATCGATCCATAGTTCATCACCTCGTTTTTTATTTATCTGATATTTCAGTTTTCTGAAATCAGCTTTCATATTTTTGCGCAAGCTGATCGCTGATAAACCGGTTTCAAAAAGTTACCTTGTGGACTTGCTCAATTCTGTATTTTCAACAAAAAAAGCCAATTGAATCCATAGACATAAATAGGATTATATATTCTAATGTATCTATATGCATTGCAAGATACTTGCTATCAAATAGGTTTTATAGACATAAATCTGTCTACAAATATTCTTTTTTGGAAATATACGTGCCGGATAAATCTATGTCAAGCTTTTTATCCTCGCAGCCGAGTCTGAATGCTGTTGAACGCCCATGCAAAAAATGTTCGGACAGAGACAAAACTCCAGACCGCGCTGACGGCTTCCCCGTATTTGATAAACTCCAGAGCAAGCGGGTTGGATACATTCTAAACAACCGATATTGTTTTTTTCGGAAATCTTATACAGGCAGCCGGCATGAGGATTGATTCTTTCGAGCATGAAAGACAGATTTTAGGCTTGATCATAACTGCGGCCATATTTTGCTGTGCGTAGACTTGAAGTCCCGCCCGTTGCCGGCATCCCCCGGATCGCGCTGGAGAAGCCGGCAATGGGCGGGACGGGCCCCGTGACATTGTGGCCGCAGTTATGATCAAGCCCCGGATTTTAAACCATGCACAAAAACGATCCGGCTTTGGACAACCGTCAATGCCGGATCATTTTTGGCAGAACCACCAACGAGTTTATATCTTACATTTCAATTGCGGGCGCTTGCTGCACTGGCTCCACGCTCTGATCCGTTTGATTTTTTCGGGCCCGGACAACGGCTGTTCTTTTTTGACTGCCGAGCAGAGCACCCAGATTCTGAATTACGGATTTCATTATTTCCGCCTGCGAATTCAGTTGCCGGGACGCAGAAGCGGTTTGCTCCGAACCGGAAGCATTCTGCTGGACCACCGAATCCATCTGAATCAACGACTCATTGATCTGAGCAATTCCCAGGGCCTGTTCTTCAGAGGCTGAAGCAATTTGTGTTACCAACGCTCCCGCCTTTGACGTGATTGACATGGCGTCTGAAAACGCTGCTTCGGTCTGTTTAACCATTTCACAGCCCTCGTTGATTTTCATGACGGTTCCTTCAATAAGCCCCGTGGTATTTTTCGCAGCCTCCGCCGATCGAATCGCCAGATTTCGTACTTCATCGGCAACCACGGCAAATCCGGCACCGGCCTCCCCTGCACGAGCAGCTTCTACTGCCGCATTGAGTGCCAGCAGATTGGTCTGAAACGCTATTTCATCAATCGTTTTAATGATTTTCTGGGTCTCCTGGCTGGCCGATGAGATGCCTTCCATTGCAAGTGTCAGGTTTTTCATAAAGTCACTGGCAACTTCGGCTACCCCGGTGGATTTGCTCATCAGCCCGTTGGCATTATTGGCATGATCGGCATTTTGTTTTGTCATGATCGTCATCTCTTCCATGGAAGCCGAAATTTCCTCAAGCGACGCTGCCTGCTGAGAGACTCCCGCAGCCAGGCACTGGCCGGCGGAAAGAATTTCTCCGGATGCGGCATCGATCTGCTCCGATCCATCCGATAGATTTTGTATGATTTGCAGCAGGGGCCTGACGATATAGTTACTGATTGCCAGCCCGATGCCGCTGCCAATAACGGCTAATATCAATGCAATGATCACGATCAGCTTGATGACGCCGCCAACATGATGTCGGGCATTTGATTTGACCGTTTCAGCAAGTTCAAGAAACTCGTCGGCCGGACCCGTTGCCGCAATGCTGTAGGTCAATTCCCCCATTTTTAATGGCGCAAATGCGATAAATTTTTCAATGCCTTCAAAACGGGTTACAGCCGTACCGGTTTTGCCTTTAAGCATGCTTGTCTGAACGATTTCCGCTGTTTTTGCACCATTTTTCGGATCGCTCAGATCCTTTTTATCTGCAACTGCGTATCGGGGATGGCTGAGCAATATCCCTTTATTATTTATAATGTACGGATAGCCGGTTTTCCCGTAAACATGATGCTGCAGCAACTTCCACACCAGAGACCAGTCCATATTCATTACCGTGACTCCTTTGAACACATCTCCCTGATAAACCGGGGAGATGATCCGGACTTCGGCCATCCCGGTATTGGCTGCAATCGTAACACCTGAATTAAAAATCTTACCCTGTCCCAGATTCCGGCAGGACTGAAACCAGGCTTTATCTGCCTTGGTTTTAAGATCATCCGACAATTGGCCTTCTTGAAGTTTGACGATTTCCTGCCCTGTTTCATCAATGTAGCGTATCTGGTTATACAGGTATACTTTATTTCCATGGATGTTTCTGGCAGCATTCTCATAAAATGCCATAAACTCTTTTTTCAGCATCTCGATCGATACCTGGGCGGACTCCTGTGAAAATTCATCCCAATACCCGCTGCCGCAAATAATCCAGTCACAACCCTTGAGATACGAATACTGGATAAATTTATTTCGGTTTTCGAACGGATAAGACACCGTTTGAACGCGGTCTTCCTGTCGATTATTCAAAACCTCTTTAAGTTCGGTCAGATTCAGATCGGAAATGACATGTTTTCCTGCCAGCTCATTGTGTGGATGATACAATAAATTTCCCGCTGAATTCATCACGAATAAATATCCGGATTGACCGATCCGTGTATCTAATATGGTTTTCACCAGATCCGACGTAGCTTCCTTTTCCTTGATGCCCACGTACAACATGCCTACGATCTGTTTGTTCAAATCGTATATGGGCTTATAAGCGGTAAAATACCAGTCATTTACCACAAACGCACGACCCAGGAACGTCTGGCCGCTGAGCACTTTTGAAATAACCGTATTTTTCGTACCATCAGAATTTGCGGCCGGGATATAGGTTCCGATAGCGCGTTTTCCGTCGAGCTTCTTGACATTGGTTGCAATTCTGAGCATATCGCCCTCAGAATTCATCTTTTGAAAAATCGTGCAGGTTCCCCCCAGCGCTTTTTGTGCATCATCGACGATCGGGGTCTTTTTTTCAAAACTGTCATTCAAGGCAATGACCCTATCCCCGATTTTCATCAGCGGAAGCTGAATTTGTTTTGTTTTTTTGGAAAACTGATTCACGGCGTTCCAGCTGTGGCGCGTATTGGTTATTCCAATTTTTTTCTGATCCATCAGCATACTTTCAATAACAGTCAGATCAGACTGCAATTTTTTTTCAAGCACCTTCTGCTGAACATGGGATGATCTCACTACGCCTTCTACGATGCTTTTTACTTCGTCTTGTGCCATTTTATTCAGCACTTCGTTTTTCCCGGCTGTAGATTCCAGATAACCGGTCATATTGGAGGATGCAGCCAGCTTTTTACTATCATTTTCGACGGTATCCAAAAGGGTTTCGATGCGTTGCCGGTCGCTTTCAACCCCGGCCTGCAATGTCTCGAGCGCTTGTTTTTCAAGCGCCGAATACGACTCATCTGAAGTGCTTTCACCGAAATCGTCAAACGTCTTGATACTGACGCCTCCGATCACGAGAATCGGAAAAATTACCAACATCAGGCAAAGAAGCGTTAATTTCAATTTTAAGGATATGTGCTTTAACATTGTTACCCACCTTTCCTTTTTTCCCGACCGATGTTTTAAGCCAGCTTCATCTTAATCATCTTTATTCTACTATATTTTTTTGAGTGCAACAGATCGAAACCACTTTAAATAAAAAATAATAAGTAAATTACCACCTGAATCATGTATAATAAAGTTATTTCTTAAAATCTTCAAAAAAACTGAACACCGCTGAATCAAAAGGCAACTGAACCTGTCCCCGAAATGTTTTTTACAGTTATTAAAAAATGAAAACTTCGTTCAAATATTTTTTATTTTACGTATTTGTTTAAATTTGGCGAACCATGTTATGGTTGGAAAATAAATACAAATATAAATACAACCAATTTTACTTATTTCAATGCTACTGGGCGGAAATGAACGATTAAAGGCAGCAGTTCCCGCGTATTGAAAACATCAGCAAACGACCACGTCGCTGGTCTTTATATAACGTTTTAAATTCAAAATAGACATTTTATATCCGCGGGGTAACATCATGGCGAGTCAGGTGCTTTTAATTTGGAGATAAACACAAACACAGGGGGGTGAAGCAATGAACGACAAGGAAATTTTCTTTGAAAAACAGCAGAACATCGGCATTATTACCCTGAACCGACCGGATGCGTTTAACACCTTCAACATTCCGTTCGCCCGTCAGTTAAACGACGCACTTGCGGCCTTTGACGATGACGACGACATTCGGGTCGTTATTGTTCGGGCAAACGGCCGCCAGTTTTCAACCGGCATTTCCCTGGATGAATTCAAGGGTAAATCCCACAAGGAAATTCGTGAATTTCTTAAAGGAATGGACGAGCACAACCACACGATATCCAAAATGAAAAAGCCGGTGATTGCTTCGGTCAAAGGCCTGGCTATTGCCAATGGAGCCGGGCTGGTTTTTGCCTGCGATATGGCAGTTGCATCGGAAAATGCCAGATTCGGCACCACGGCCATCAATGTGGGGCTGATTTGTCTGGGACCGGCCGCTCCCCTGATGCGTCAGGTGGGAAGAAAGAAGACCCTGGAAATGGTGCTGACCGGCGATATGATCCCTGCTGATGAGGCTCTGAGACTGGGTCTGATCAACAAGGTGGTACCAGAGAATCAGCTGGAAGAAGCCACCATGAAACTGGCCGAAAAACTGGCGGCAAAAAGTCCGCTGGCCCTTCAGATCGGCAAGAGAGGGATTTACGGAATGGAGGACATGCCGTATCACAAGGGGTTGGATTATTTAACCAATCTATTTGCGTCGCTGTGCGCTACGGAAGATGTTCAGGAGGGTATAGCAGCCTTCCAGGAGAAACGTCCTCCGGAATGGAAAATGAAATAGCCGATTGGGCTTGATCATAACTGCGGCCATATTTTGCTGTGCGTAGCTTCGGAGTCCCGCTCCTTGCCGGCATCCCCCGGATCGTGCTGGAGAAGCCGGCAAGGGGAGGGACGAACCCCGTGACATTGTGGTTATGATCAAGCCCAGCCGATTTATCAGAAGGCAGGCCTCGTTTTCCGGCTGCTGCCGGGTTAAGATTTATATTTTCCGGTTCCCACGCTTCTGCGTGGGAACCGGAAAATTGGGTTGAATTTGAAAAAGCAACAGGCTTACATCATTTAATCAAACGCCATTTCGGTTTTCCAAACCTCCCAGACCTTTCCAACCAGTTCCGGACCCGGCTTCAGTGTCATTTTACCGGGTTTCCATCCGGCCGGCGTAGCTTCGGTTCCTTTACTGTTTCTGATCAGCTGAAGCGCATGAACCTGCCGCAAAGTTTCCGCCACATTACGGCCCATAGCAGGGGTGAGCACTTCATAGGCTTGAATCACCCCTTCCGGATCAATGATGAATCGGCCCCGTGTTTCAACCCCCGCGTCTTCATCGTAGACGCCGAATACGTTGCCGACCTTTCCACCGGCATCGGACAACATGGGAAACGGGACCCCGCCTTTGACCATTTTTGAAATCTCGTTATCATTCCACATCTTATGAACAAAGACACTATCAACGCTCATTGACAACACCTCAACCCCCAGGTCCTGAAACGTATCGTTTGTTTCGGCAACTGCCGAAATTTCCGTTGCTCAGACGAATGTAAAGTCACCCGGATAAAAACAGAGCAGAACCCATTTGCCCAGATATTCAGACAGTTTGACCGATACGAATTTACCTTTTTGATAGGCGGGTGCCGCAAAATCGGGTGCTTTCTTTCCAACTTGTATCATCGTTTTGACCTCCCTTTTGATAATTGTGTCCGCTCCAGATTCATTTAACTTCTTTTCAACGATTTTTTCTCCGACCGGACCGCCGGTCGGCCGGGCGCAGCCCATTTTTATTTCCTCTCCCATAAGATCATCCTTTCCCGTTGACGGTTGTTATTTTATCGTAAGGATTATTTCTAAAGATGTTTTTTTTCGAAAAGCCAAAACAACAGGACTGAAAGTACGGCAAGCACCAAAATTACCGTCCAATGGTTGAGGCCTGTCAGCTGCGGCAATCCGATTTTTCCATAGTCTCCGATACGGATGATATGGGCATTCATAAAAGGATGAATCTCGGCATACAGCGCCCCGCCGAACAACATCCCCAGAATTCCCCACAGAGCATCCATTCTGCCTTCTCCAAGCGCGCCTGCCGCCGTCCCGGGGCAGTAGCCCAAAAGAGCCCAGCCGATACCGAAGATCAAACCGCCGATTACCTGGGCGCCGATGGAGGTCGGTTTCATACTCAGTTTAATCAGTCCAGCATCTTTGAGCAGGTAAATACCTATCGATCCTACAATGATCGCGCTCAGCATGAATTTTATGATGGTCATATCTATGAGCCTCAACGCACCGATCTGTCGATCATATCTGAGTACCTGGGCTTTTTGCATAAAAAATCCAAAAAGGATGCCGGTCACCACCCCGTAAAATAAACTCATAGTTATCTCCTTTGAATGCCGTAAATCAGGTTGGCTATGATCATGCCGCCGACAAAAAAAGCGACCAGTGCGATAAAACCACTGAGTGAAAGCTGAGCCAGACCGCTCAGTCCATGACCGCTGGGTCAGCCACCGGCAAGCCGGGCTCCGACAAGTGCGACCGTGCCGCCGGCAAAGGCAACAATTCCCCGTTTCAGCGGCCCGGGGCCGAACCTTTCACGCCACATATCAGGGACCATCTGCATCTTAAACTCTCCGGAAAGCTTTGAAGAAATAAATGCACCGATGACAATACCGATCACAAACATCAGCTGCCAGTCCGGAAGGGCGGATGGACCATATTTGCCCTTTTTCATAGTAAAATATTCGTTCGTCGAAGTGTCGATACCCATGTTTTTTTCAATTACCGATGCACTGCGGGAAAAGGTGGTCGATGCGCCAAAAAATTGGCCGCTGATCAGCACCGATAAAACCAGCAAAAGCCCTGTCAAGCCGCCGGCAAGATAGGGACTCCAGTTTTTTTTGAACATAGTTCCTCCTTACGAATGACACATTAATGTTACAAAAAAAATAAACTAACAGACAATGATTGGATTCCTGAGTTTGCTCGTTTTGTCTATCAGGCCTGCCCTCCGTGCTGCAGCAGTAAAAAAAACAATATACGCCATTCGGATAATCCTAAAAGCAGGACGTTAGGTACAACAGACAGGTAAAATTTTTAAAAAAATAGTTTAAGGATTGAAAAACGTTTTTGGGCACCCGACTTCTGGAAAACAGTCCGGCGCAACGGCAATTTTTTTTCAAATTGAGTTTGAAAGGGTTGGTTCTATCATCGGCCCTTTCGTCCTTCCCGCGGTGATCCAGTTCGGTCGGCCTTTAGATTTCCGCTTTTTTGGGAATGACGAGAACGGGATGCAACGCGGTAAAAATGAATTTGGCCGAAGTTAGAATCCAGCCCGGTGTGAATGGAAAACCGATTAGATCAGCACCCTGCGGGCGGACTGAGGAGCGCTTTTTATCTTATGACATCCTCAAGGGAGCAAAAATCCCGCTTCTCAATCACAGCGTTCCTCAGACTGTAATATGCTGATAAAATTAATTAAAAAAATAAAAATTCCTATGATCACAATATTCAGTTGGATTAAGCTAACGAATGCGCGTCGGCAATTAGTTGGATGATTTGATCAGGGAGAGAATGATTTTTTATCAGCTTTCCAAAACCCGGCAATATTCGATCT
>JAQWFD010000035.1 GCA_028704555.1 Desulfobacterales bacterium | reverse complement strand
CTCCTGCAAGCAGGAGAGTTCTCGTGCGACTTGCATGTGTTAGGCACGCCGCCAGCGTTCATTCTGAGCCAGGATCAAACTCTCCAATTAAATCCTTTTTTCTCAGACTTACTTTAATAAGTCTTAATCCTCTTTTCGAAAATCAGACTCGCTGCCACTATTTAGTTTTCAAAGATCAAAGTCTTATGTCTTGATGCGTTAGCAACAAAACCGATTTTATATTCCAAAAACAACTTGCTTGTCAAGAACAAAATCAAAAAAAACATTGTATGTAAATTTTTTTCTATCGGAATCTTCATTTTCCATCAGAGGCAGACCAAAAGTCTATTAACTGCCTGATCAATGATTGATCCCCATTCGAAGAACGGGCTATACCTACATCCTCCTGTTTTTTTTGTCAACACATTATCATCACATTTTTTCAAGCATTAACTATTAATATATAAATTCAAACGATTAACTTACGCAATTGGATAAATCGATTCCTGTTTCCGAAAAAATCCATTTAAAGTCCACTCAAACCCGTATTGAAAAAGCTGAACGCTGCCCTCCGCTTGACAAAAACAAAGAGGATTCAACGACCGGAAGAGACATATCGAACCAATAGCACTTATATTCTCCACGCAACCCATGAAATAATATCTGCGTATGATATTGGTAAAAACCCTTTCCGGCGGGTTTGCCCTTTCTTAAACCACTTTTATTTTATCAGCGGTATTTATACTGACGATAACCAGATATTTTTTCCTGATTCACAACGGGTGTAACTGCCGATGGCAGTTTTCTTTATCCCAAAAGCATCTTGATGATTTTCAAAAAACAGGCTAATCTTCTTTCAAAGAACCGGTCGTTCTATATTTTTCGGAATCTTGCGAACCGGGCTTGAAACATATGCAGCTACGATAGATGACAGCCTTAATCCTGAAAGAAATTTTATAAATGGCCAATCAGATCAAAACTACGTTACTCTTAACCATTATAACCGTCATCATGTTATTGATCGGCCAGACATTAGGCGGACCCCAGGGCATGATCATTGCCCTTTTTCTGGCAGCCGGGATGAATTTTTTCAGCTTCTGGTACGCTGACCGGATAATTTTGAGGTCATATCAGGCCCGGGAAGCCACCCCGAGTCAAAATTCAGGACTTTATCAAATCGTAAACCGACTTGCCCGTGCAGGCAACCTTCCGATGCCGAAAATATACATCATTCCCAGCCAGACACCAAATGCATTTGCTACAGGTAGAAATCCAGGTCACGCCGTTGTTGCGGTCACAGAAGGCCTTATACAGCTCCTGAACGACGAAGAAATCGAAGGGGTCCTGGCCCACGAGCTTTCACATGTCAAACACCATGACATTCTGATCGGTACAATCGTTGCCACCATGGCAGGCGCAATCATGATACTGGCAAATATGGCCCGCTGGTCAGCCATTTTCGGCTGGGGCGCCAGCAGTAATGATAATAAAGAAGGCGGATCAGGCACCATCGGACTCTTAATCATGTCGCTGCTTGCGCCTGTAGCCGCCGCACTTATACAAATGGCTGTTTCACGTTCCAGAGAATATCTGGCAGACGCCGGTGCGGCTGACATGGTTGGCAATGGGGAAAGCCTGGCTAAGGCCCTTGAAAAATTGGGCTTTTATTCCGGAACAATACCAATGAACGCATCAGCGTCCACTGCTCACATGTTTATTGTCAATCCATTGACAGGGAACCGGCTATCGAATCTTTTTTCGACCCATCCCCCCCTGGCAGACAGAATTGCGCGATTGCGAGGGATTCGACCGTCATCAGGGCATACAGAATCCGATCGCCGCAGACTGGAGGACGCAGAAAATTTCTGGAGACGACTGTCTCGTTGATTCCCGGTTTTTCAAGCAATCCGGTCTCTGTGTTCGGCCCCATCCTGCGGCATCAGAACCCATACGGTCATGGCAGTTTCCGGCCAGCGGCTGCCGGACGGCATATTGGGACCACCAGGTGGTTTATCCAAAACAGCGGCGGCGGTCCATTTTTTCATTCCTTATCCCGGCCTTCAAGCGCCTGTTTCAATTTTGCTCCCAAAGCACCAAGACCTTCCGAATCATCACTTTTTTCGGTGGAAAATTTTTTCCATTCATTTTCAGTGACTTCATCGGCGGGCGACAGGCTGATTTTATGTTCATCGGTATGTATCTGATCAACCACAACCCGGATCTTATCCCCTGCCCTGCGCTTCTCCAACAAGCCTGGATCGGCCATTCTACTGATTTTCGAAGCTGGAATAAGGCCGGTAATACCGGGCTCCAATGATACAAAATAACCAAATTTTTCTTTTTTTTCCAGAACCCCCTCGATGGTCTGACCGGGACGATAGGTATTGGAAATCCTGGCCCAAGGATCGCCATCAACATCCTTCAGGCTTAATGATATTTTTCTGTTGTCCGGATCTAATTCTTTTACCAGCACGATGATGTTATCCCCGGGCAAAACAACGTCCTCCGGTTTTAAAATCCTCCGGGCATAACTCAATTCGCTGATATGAAGCAATCCCTCAATTCCCGGTTTGATCTCCACGAATGCTCCAAATTTTGCACACCGCGTCACCCTACCCTCGATTTTATCACCGGCCCGAAGTTCTTCACCAATACTGTCCCAGGGATCTGGGCCCGCCTGTTTGATTGACAAAGACAATTTCAGTTGATTCGGTTTCCCCTTTTCTACCGAAAGGACTTTAACCCGAACCCGGTCACCGACATTCACCACGTTTTCAGGCTTTTCGACTCTGGCCCAGCTTAATTGCGATATATGAACCAACCCATCCACTCCGGGAAAAACCTCGACGAATGCCCCGTAAGGCATCACGGTTCGGACACGGCCCTCCACGACTGAACCGGTTTCCAACTGCTCAACAAAGCTTTGTTTTTCTTTTTCAAGCTCCTTTTCGAGCAACTGTCGCCTGGACACAACGATATTCTTTCCCCCCTGCTCAAAACGAGTGATTAAAAACCGATAGGTTTCACCACTGTAATGCTCCGGATCCTGCGCAAAGCTTATATCCATCTGACTGCTCGGACAAAAGGCTCTGTTATTTAAGACCACAACTTGAAAGCCTCCCTTACAGGGCCCTTTGACCTTCCCTTCCACAGGTATCTGGCTGCCGAAAGCCTCCTTCAGCACTTCAACACCGGAAACGCCCGTTAATGCTTTTGAAAGCCGGATCTCACTTTCCTCCAAAGAGGTTACATACAATTCAACGACATCGCCTTCGTGATAAGAAAATTGACCGTCTTCGTCGGTAAGTTCTTTTTTGTCAACCACCCCATCTATTTTAGTACCGGTATCGATAAAAACACTATCCGTTCCGATTGAAACAATTTTCCCCTGAATTTTGTCACCCGTCCGGATATTATCATTCATCCCTGCACAATATGAATCAATCAAATCGGCAAAGTTTTCCTCTTCCTGAATACTGTGCTCGTTATCAAATTGCTCTGTCATTTTCATCTCCTGTCTGAAGTCTTCCAGGCCTCTTATTACCAATAAGGCCCCCCCAATCATTGCATCAACTTGTTTATACGCACGGGCTGAATAAACGCCGTTTGAGTTGCCCGGATATCAGCCCAACTGCTTTTAAATTCGATTAAGTATGGTCGTAATCTCAGGATGAGTCTCCTCAAATTCTATAATTCGTATTTTGTCAAAAATATTATCCAGGGCTGGGAGATCCATTTCAAGATCTGAAATACGACTGATGGATTCGAATACAATTGCCATCGCATAGCATTTCATTTTTTCCATCAATTCATATTCCGGCATATCGATTCGATCCGCAGGATATCCGGCCTGATGCTGAACAATCTCCATCACAGCCATCATCAGCGCCATGGAGCAGTCATCCTGAAATGGTTCCTGTTCATCGGCGGCACCGCCTTCCCTACCGTCCCGAACAACAAGATCAATTAACTGTTTAGCGCCCACATACAGGCGATCGAGCCACTCGTCATTTAAATGTTGCGGCAGAACGGCTTCCGCCCCTTTTGAAAGCACCTCATCAATAAATTCATTTATCATTTCCAGTCGTACTCCCTTGGAATAAATCAATGCCGATTCTCAAACCATGACGCTATAAAAAAATTCATCCTGGCGGGTAAGGGTGATGTCATACGTGGGTTGGAGTTATCATGAGCAAGACACATACTGTTCATACAACTTGAGAACGACCTGTTCCGATTCTTCGATTGACTCACACATTTCGTAACGTTCTCAACAATGTCATGAGGCGATCTGCTCCGGCGTATCGCCAGCCAATCAGGCAATAAAATATTTTTTTGAATTGACACACTTAAATTTATTACAATATATGGCTAACATTTATCGATTTCAAACAGCTGAAAAAACATACTCAATTTCCATGACTTCATCGTTGTGCTTTATTTCATTATAATATGATGATAATGACAAATAAACAAGTTATTAGTTAGCCTCGATCCATAAATGGCCTTTTCGAAGTCTGCGTTTTTCCACCCAATCTCCGTGTCAATCTGTGAGATTGTATAAAATTTCTCATTTCCGGCCTGGAAGCATGCGCTGATACCCCGGTGAAGACCGAATTTATGGATGAACGACGGGCAATCACCGTTGTAACCGCATTTGATTTTCGGAAACCAATCACGCCGGATATTGAAAGGAGGCATCCGACAAGGCCACTACATGCGCCGATTTATGATACCATAAGCCGAAAAACTTCGGCAGTGTACTGAAACTATGGACATGATATTTCAACCAAAGTTATTCATATCTATCCGGCAGTGAGCTACGAACCGCTGAAGCAGAAATTTTGCCGCGACGATTCCATTGATGCCGTCTCTGGACCAGTTCCCGGAGGCTATCCTCAAAGCCGACAAATGCTTCGCCGGCAAGCTCGATAAACGAAATCAGGGACAGTAAGATCATCGAGGCCACCAGTTAACTGTCCCATCATCCGGCCGAAAAATTTATTGTTGAAGGAATGAACCCCGCGCCATTATCAGCAGCTGCAAAAAATTTCGTTATGATTCCGGGCAGGGGTATTATTTTTCAAAACCGTTATGTGAAAAACCCGCCGGTCAGCTGCTGATCAATGGAGTGCACTTGCAAGTACAGTAGAAGACGCCCATGGAATAAGGAAAATAAGGTAAACACAGGCAACACGAGTTAAACGAGTTAAACGAGGCCTCGAGGAGGTATAACTATCAATTACAGGGAAAACCAAATGAGATATCCGATTCTGAAAGACCCCTACGTTATTACGGGACTGATTTTCATAGTCATCATATTGACCGGCAACTGGTTATGGGGATGGGAAAAACATGAATATGGTTTTGTATTGCTGCTGTATTTCATCGTAACTATAGGCATCCGGCTGGATGACATTTCAAGGCATATCGAAAAGGCCAATGAAACGCTGATCAAAATCACAAAACCAGGCGGCCCCGCATCCGATACGATGGTTTCCCCCAACGCCCCGGACATCCTCCACCGGCTGGATGATCTCCAGATGTCCGTTCAGCTGCTGAATACCAGGCTGCAACAGATAACAGACAAGATCGAACCGCCGAAACCATCATAACCCGGGCATTCCATCACCCGGAGCATCATGAAATCGCCCTGATTCTGTCCAGGACCGGGGGATGTGAATAATTCAAGAACACATAAAACCGGTGCGGCAGGAGGTTACTGAGATTGTGTACCGAAAGTTTTTTCAGGGCATCTGCCATGGGCTTGGGATCACCGGTCGTTTCAACCGCAAATTTGTCGGCTTCATACTCATTTTTTCTTGAAAGGATCTGAAACAGCAGGCCCATAAAAAATTCGACCGGATTGTAAAGCATCCCGAAAAATATCATTCCGGAATATACCGAGGCGGATTGCATGAAAAACGCGTCAAAGAGTCCTTTATGCGAGATGAAAACGGAAAGAAGAAAAAACATGATCCCCGTATGGGCGATACCGATGAGCATCTGCTGCAGAATATGTTTTTTCTTATAATGGCCCATTTCATGAGCCAGAACAGCAACAAGCTCTGATATGGAATGGCGTTCAATCAGGGTATCAAACAGGACAATACGCTTATATGATCCAAAACCGGTAAAAAACGCATTAGACTTTCCCGAACGCCTGGACCCGTCCATCACCATCACATTTTTCAGAGGAAAATCAATTGACCGGGCATAATTGAAAATGGCATCTTTAAGCTCCCCGTCTTCAAGCGCTTCAAATTTATTGAACAGCGGCAGAATCCAGGCTGGAGCGATATAGTGGACCAACAGCATAAATGCCGTAACCCCCATCCAGCAATACCACCAGGCATTGGATCCGGTATATTCAAAAAAAGCCAGCACGCCGGATAACAGAATCCCGCCCAGTACGATTGACAGGAGGGCTGCCTTTATCAGATCCAGCGCGTAAGTTCCCCATGTGGTTTTATTGAATCCGAAATGCTCTTCGATAACAAAAGTGGAATAAAGGCTGAAGGGAAGCTGCAAAATGGCTTTCGCCAGCACAAGAATACCGATATATATCAGGCCGTTCATGATGGAACCCATATGCAGGTTTCTCACCCATTGATCCAGCAGCGGAAACCCCTTCAAAAACCAGGCCATCAGAACCACCACCAGATTTACCACCGCGCACAGCCAGCCAAAGCGGGTATTTATTCTCAAATACCGCTGCGATTGCCGGTAACGGTCTGCATCATAAAAACCCTGAAAAGACTCGGGAAGCTCCTCCCGAAGGGCTCTCAAATTCAACATATCCGCTGTCAGATGGAGAACGAACTCCCCCAGCAGCGCCACCAGGATAATAATCGCTATTACATTCATGTCATCTCGTTTCAGCGACTGAGAGCCTACCGGCGGATTTCCCCGGATATGATGCCGTATCCGGGGAAAAAGAAACATACAATCCAGCCGGTCCTTTTACCCTGGCGTTTCCGCCGCGTTGGGTTTTAATCAGTCAAGGCCGCAGCCATCAGCTCGCCGACCATTTTACCGAAATTCGACGGATTTTCAACTTTCCCGCCTTCGCTGATCACCGCCATATCATATAGAAGCTGGCTGTAGTCTTTCAATACCGGGGCCTTGCGATCTTTATCATATACCGTTTTCATTTTTTCAAGAACCGGGTGATTCAGATTCAACTCCAGAACCCGCTTGACATCGGGAACTTTCTGCCCGGATGCCTTCATGATTTTTTCCATGTACACGCTCATATCCTCTGAATCACCGCTCAGGCAGGATACCGAATCATTCAGACGGACAGAGGCTCTGGTCTCCTTGACCTTGTCCTGCAGATTCAATTTGATAAGGCCCAGCAGGGAACTGTACTCGTCCTGTTTTTTTTCGTCTACCTTGTCAAGGTTCAGATCCCCTTTTTCAGCACTCTTGAGTGATTTTCCCTCATATTCATTCAGGGATTGTACCACCCATTCGTCAACCGGATCTGTCATCAGCAACACCTCATAATCCTTTTCTTTCAACTTTTCCAGATGGGGGCTGTTGACAATCGCGGTCAGGTTATCACCGGTAATATAATAAATATTGTCCTGATCCGGCTTCATGTTGGCCACATAGTTTTTCAATGATACCCGCTCACCGTTGGATTTTGTCGTTTTATATCGAATAAGGTCCGACAGCTTGCTGCGATTGTCAGCGTCCGTATAAATGCCGATTTTCAGGACCTGGCCAAATTCCTCATAAAATTTCTGGTACATCTCTTTTTCCATGCCGGCAAACAGATCGAGAAGTTTTTTGATCAGATTCTTTCGAATGTTGCGCACCAGCCTGTCCTGCTGAAGAATTTCCCGGCTGACATTAAGATTCAGATCCGGGGCATCCACTACGCCCTTAACAAAACTCAGGTACTCCGGAAGCAGCTCTTTACAGTCATCCATGATAAAAACACGCTTGCAGTAAAGGTGAACACCATGCTTTCGATCGGGTTGGAATAAATCAAACGGTGCTTTTGAAGGGATAAACAGCAGCGCACTGTATTCAGCGGTCCCCTCCAGCTTCATGTGCAGATGTGTCAGGGGCGGATTCCAGTCGTGACTCAGATGCTGGTAAAATTCTTCGTATTCTTTGTCAGAGACGTCTTTTCCGGGTTTTGTCCAAATGGCTTTCATTGAATTGAGGGTCTCTTCGCGAATTACGGTCCGGGTGGTCTTTCCGATAGGCTTTCCGTCTTTATCCCGAATGAGTTCTTCTTCAGGAACCGGATCCTGCCTTTCCACATCCATTACAACCGGATAGGTTATAAAATCGGAATGCCGTTTAACAAGCCGTCGAAGCGTCCACTGATCGGTGAAATCTGATTCATCTTTGCCTGGCTTTTTCAGTTCAAGAGTGACGGTCGTGCCCCGGTCATCTTTTTCCGCCGGCTCAAGCGTAAAGGTTCCATCACCCATGGACTCCCATTTTGTAGCCGTATCAGCCCCTGCCGCACGGGTAATCACTGTAACTTTGTTCGCCACCATGAACGCACTGTAAAACCCCACGCCAAATTGCCCGATCAGTTCAGAGCCCAGCGTCTGATGAATTTTTGACCGCTCAAGTGCTTCGGTAAATGCCGCGGTTCCGCTTTTGGCAATCGTCCCGATATTTTCCAGAACCTCTTCAGAGGTCATGCCGATTCCATTATCCGATATTTCCAACGTCTGTTTTATTCCATCCGGAACCAGTTTAATTTTGAACCGGGTATCTTCTCCCAGAATATCGGAGTCGGTTTGAGCGTTGAATCGAAGTTTGTCGATAGCATCGGATGCATTGGATATCAATTCCCTCAAAAATATCTCTTTGTTGGAATACAAGGAATTGACAATGATATTAAGCAATTGCTGAACTTCTGTTTTAAACTGGTGTGTTTCTTTCATCTGTTCCATTTTTTCTCCTGTATATAACGGCATTTATCCATTGAGTTATCTTCAATGCACAGGCGCCGCAGCGACAACTGGCAAGCACCTGGATGCACTTTCTTTGCACGTGAAACTAAAATATAATGAGTACAAATTTTCATTTGTCAACATCTGACTGCCGGATTCCATGAAAAACAGAATTCAATCTTTTCCACGATGCAAACTGGTGTTTTGAAACGCTGTGACTGTAACAATAGGAAGGCTGGGAATCCGGTCGGAGGACGGGGAAATAAGCCAAAATTGCAGTCATTAGCCATATCGCTGACATCCGGGACCGCCGGCTTTCATTCAGGGCTCTGAACAGAAAAAAGGAATACGCTCTGGCGGGTTATACAACAACGGCTGTATAAAAAGTATGGGCTTGAAGATTTGTCCGAAATTCACTATAACGTATGTGTTCCTGTCGTTCCGGTACGTTGCCCGGCTCATGCAGGACACCCCGTGCAATTTATTTTTGTCTATACCCTTAAAACTACCAGGAAAGGCCTGTAGCATGAAAGGACTTATGATCAGATGGCTGATGCTGTCAGCAGCGATCATCGTGGCATCTTACATGATTGACGGCATCCATGTGAGCGGATTTTTCAGCGCATGTTTTGCAGCCGCCGTTCTCGGTATCCTGAATGTATTCTTCCGCCCGGTTCTGCTCATCCTCACCCTGCCCATAAATATCCTGACGCTGGGAGGGTTTACTTTCGTAATCAATGCGCTGATGCTGAAAATGGTTTCCGGCGCCATAGACGGTTTTGATGTCTACGGATTCTGGTCGGCCATTTTTGGATCGCTGGTGATCAGTGCGGTCAACTGGGTGTTGAACGCCATGATCAATGACAGCGGGCGGGTTGAGTTTTACCATTCCGCAAAATCATATCATTTTCCCCACAGACACCGTACCCCGGACGAATCAGGCAGATCAGATCAAACCGGGCACATCGATCAAATCGATCTGAAAAAAAAAGATGACGATTCATGGGAATAATTCCACTGCCGACAGGCGGACAATGTTTTTTCAACGATCCAGCGAACTGTATATTTCATCAAGAAACCGGCTTCTGCGATTGAACTGGCCTTTTCTGTAATTCGCAGAACTTAAAAACAGACATTTCTCAGCCCGCGTCATTGCCACGTACATCAACCGCCGCTCTTCCTCAAGGCCGGCTTCACTGTCCATGGCTTTCCAATGCGGAAACAGCTGCTCTTCACAGCCGACGACAAACACCACCTTAAATTCCAGCCCCTTGGACGCATGCACGGTCGACAGGTTCACCCCGAATCCGCTTTCGTCGTCTTCGTCTTTTTTATCCTCTCTAACCAGGGCGGCTTCTTCCAGATAGTCCGCAATAGAATCTTTTTGACCGGCCGAATACATCAACTGTTCTATATTTTCCACCTTGGATGTATAATCCATTGAATTGGAAATCGAATAGGATTTTAGGTGATCCAGATAGCCCACCCGGTCCAGGACTTCCTGAACCGCGGCATCCGGTTTCATCATCTTGATGTCATCCAGCAGCTCGATCAGCCGGCTGACAGGCTGATATATCCGCGGGGCCAGAATTTTTTCTGCCAGCGCTTTTCTGGCCGCATCCTGAAGGCTCATCCCCATCGTCTTCATTTTGGCAATTTTGCTGATCGCACCCGCCCCGATCCCCCGCTTCGGCGTATTCACAATCCGCTCAAACGCGGCATCATCCGATTCAAACACGGCAGCCATCAGGTAGCAGTTCAGATCCATAATCTCTTTCCGCTCAAAAAATCCCTTACCGCCCAACATCCGGTATGGAATCTGAAAATAGCGGAAGGACTGCTCAAATGACAGCGAGCAGAACTTTGTCCGGAACAGAACCGCCATATCCTGATAGGGGATACCATGTCCCAGCAAAACCTTGATTTTCTGAGCCACCCAGTCGGCTTCGGCCCGTTCATCGCCGAATTCAAGGCATTCGACGATTCCGCCCTGTTTGCTCGAAAAGCAAGATTTATTCATCTGCTGATCATTATATTTGATCAAATCATTGGCGACCTGAACAATTTCATTTGCGCATCGGTAGTTCTGCTCCAGCCGGAACACTTTTGAACCCTTATATTTTTTCTGAAACTCCAGAAAATTGTTCACATTGCTGCCCCGAAACGAATAAATCGCCTGCCAGTCGTCACCAACACAAAACAAATTCCCGTTTTTCATCAACAGTCTGGCAATTTCCTCCTGCAGGTCATTGGTATCCTGGTACTCGTCACAGAGTATATACTGAAATTTTTCCTGATAACTGCGGCGAATGTCAGGATTATCCCGGAGAAGATTCCGGACCAGCATCAGAATATCATCAAAATCCACTGCGTTTTTATTCTGAAGTTCTTCTTCATAAATTCGATATATATCCAGCAGCCGCATCTGAGCCGACCGGGAATTATGCTGAAAATACGCTTCGGGGTCGCCGGAGTTCTTGGCGTTTGAAATCTGTGCGGCAATCACCGGGACATGTTTTTTATCCAGGTTGAACCGGTCAACAATAATATCTTTTATCGTTTTTTTCTGGTGGTATTCGGAATATATCTGCAACGGCGCGTGCAACCCCACCTTCTCACAATGCAGTTTCAATATCCGGTAACAGGCTGAATGAAAGGTACGGACCCACGGAAACTGTTGCAGGGTCAAACCGGTAGCATCGATCAGCCGGTCTTTCATTTCATCCGCGGCTTTATTCGTAAACGTTATGGCCAGAATACGTTGCGGATCAAATCCGCCTTCCACCAGATAGACCATTTTTGAGATTAATGTACGCGTTTTTCCGGAACCTGCGCCGGCAACAACCAGTGCAGGCGTACCTGTATATTCGACAGCCTCTTTTTGCTGAGATGAGAGTTCCATATGCATCTAATTCGGTAGGGTAAATCCCTGGTTAATAAAATTGTGTCAACATGCAATAGTTATCCGGTCAGAAAGGATACTGGTTTGTACCCTCAAACGACAGGAATTCTGAATAGCCCCTGTAACGAATCGAAAACAGTCAGGGGAATGAAGAAACCGAATATGGGACACCTGATTGAGTAAAATCGACTAAGATAATCCCTGAAATACGAAATAATAATACAAATGATGATCAGAATAATGTCACAGATTAAAACAGCGTATACGGATGGAATATGTTCGAATTCAGGAATTTTGTCTAAAAATCCTGTGAACGGTCTGGGCGTGCCAGTTGCCCTTGCCTGAAAAGGTAGGTATTTTCTCCTGATCCAAATACATCGCTATTATGTCATAGGTCGATCCGGCTTCCCGCATCTGTTTGATGATATCGACCACCTTTTCACGGACAATTCCGGTCGAAATCTCGCCTGCCTGACAGTCCACTTCTATGGGCTCCGATTGATGAGGCAAGGGTTCCGAAACGATACCGGGCTTTTTATCATCGATCCGTATGCCGCTCTGTTGTATGTGCGAAACTATAAATTCCAGTGCGTCAGCAGTTCGCTCCTGGGCGACTGCCCTTCGTTCTTCAGAGAGCATTACCTGCTTAAGCGTCTCCTCGATAGAAGCCATGGAACTCTTAATGCCGGACAGCAATTCAGGATCCAAGCCGGGCGCTTCCGCTCCAGACCGTCTCTGATCGTTTTTCCGATAGTCCTTGTTGCCGTCTCTGCGATCAGTGCCCCTCTGCATGGGGTTGTTGTACTGTCTGCGGTTTAAATTGCGCCTGTCCTGTCCGGTACGAAGCTTGTGTAAAAAATCATCCATAATAGTCTCCTTAAACCAAGGCTATTCCTCGGATCTCCAGATAAAGTAGTAGTGTATAAACATTAGGAAGGATGGAATCAGCCGAAAGAAATAAATGCGTATTTTATAAGAAATATGTGAGTGCGTGTCAAAGGAAAACCGCATATCGTTCAAATAAAATTTCACCGCGATCCATTCACACCCATTGTTGCAGATGCAACGGCATCACTCGAGGAACCCACTCATTTTTCAACTTTTATCGATCCATAAAACGGAAATTTTCCATAATGAACCGGTGGGCCAGCCGCACCATGTCAGCAACCCCCGCCTTCGGCAGCGTTGCATCCCGTTCTCGTCATTCCCGCGAAAGCGGAAATCTAAAGGCCAACCGAACCGGATCCCCGCAGCGGGGATGACGCAATGGCCGATGATAGAACCAACCCTGGACTTTGAACCATTCAGAAGAAGGAAAAATATCTCATTTCGAATCTTGCTGCGGACATTTCCCTTATTGGTGAAAAGACAACCCGAGGAGGGAATGAAAAGGCACTGAGGCAACGGGCAGCGATCTCAAGACATGCTGCTCATGGATTTAAGAATTTTCCTGCCAGATCATTATCGATCACGTACATGCACACTTCATTAGCACCTCTTTCCGTATACCGGTACCTGGAACAGAGGTTATTGATCAGGAATAATACATCCTCCTGTATTTTTCTGTCGTAAGTTTTAAAAGACTCCTTTCCATAATCTTTGATCGCGTTTCTAAAATTTTCATTTTCAAGAAAGGGGTCCAGCACTTTTTCCTTCAAGTTATACACATACCGTTCATGCAGGGCATGGTACAACGTCGTTTCAGTCACAGGCATTTGCTTGAGCATGATCTCCTGCGTCAAGGTGTTGGATGCATACACCTTCTGGGTATCCCCCCGGAATCCCAATCGTTTATCCTTATTTGCCTTTGCACCCAGAATGCGATTCTCGATACTGTCAAAAAAATCATCGGTTATATTGAGCTTTTCCTTTGTAAATTTGCACGTCACTTTTGATCCGGTTTCAAAATTTACAGCAAACATATAATTCTGAATATCTTTGGAAATCTGCTCTTCATTATAATAATAAAGCGATTCTTTCACTTCCTGAAGCACCGTATAATTATACATGCGAAGCAGCGAATCCAGAAACCCTTCCGGGATCAGCTTATTAAGTTCCTGATGCGTTTTGGTAAAGAAGCGGCACATCATGGACATATTGATCGGCTTATTGAGTTTTGCGTACGGGGAATAGAACATATTGAATATTTTAATGGAATCTCGCCCGGAAAATCCTTTGGCGCCTTCCGTTTCGGACTCGGACAATATTTTTCGCCTTAAACGGGCCGTCAGACGTTTTCGGTCCTCTTCCGTCAGCCACTTTGGAATATAACCCGTATAAATCTCCATTTTGAGCAGTTGAAGATTTTCATCGCAGTAATGACGATATTTATGGGGATTCCCGATCCATTCCAACAGGGCTTCCGACCGGGTATTCAAACGTGACGAGATGATTACCCGGGCAAAATTATGCAACACTCTCGGCAAAAATTTCTGGTCAATATGCCCGCCGAAAATATGGCGATAAATCTCTACCTCAGTTCTCAAATCCAGAATATAAGGGATATTGATATATTCGATCCGATCAGAAAATGATTGAAAATCCTGAATATTTTTTTTATCTTCCGGGTTCATAAGTGCCAGAAAAAGTGAATTGACATTTTCCTCTATATCCTCAACCTTGTGAACCCCTTCGCTGATAATATTGTGCAGTTCGATGAGCCGGTCGGTATTATTGGATTTTATATCCATGAGCGCATAGATACCATTGTTGGTTTTAGCGTAGCGGGAAAACACATATTTAACCCGGTTACTGTCTTCCAGCACTTCATCGATTCGTTTTTGAAATATCTCATTGCTCAAAACGGTTTTTTCCATACGCTTATCGCCGGGAGTAAACACACTGATTCCCTGCCCGAGTCGCCGGTTGAACTGATACGGACGGGCAAATATCATCCGGAACACGTCAGCCGGACTTTTCAGCCGGTACAATAACGTCTGATACAGCGAGCTGCATATGGTACAGGCTTTATCCCGGAACACCCAGTCATATTCCTTTTCGTTTATTAACCGGGTCCTGAACGGCTGATCTGAAAAAAGATTTTCTAAAAATTCATGCCTATTCTGCTTTGGAATCATCAGAACCGGATGATCATGACTCGGACATGGAATTTCTATATAATCTTCCGCAGAAAAAGGAGGAGCATTTATCCGCTTTGTTCCTTTATGCTCAGCTTCCCCGTTGTACAACAGCTCCGGGACATGGTCATGCAAAAGCTCGATCTGTCGGGCCGGAAGCGTTCCCAACAGTTTGCGATTCAACCTCCAAACGGTTTCAAAAAGCAAACCCTGCTCCGAATTGACATATTCTTCAAATTTTCTGAGAAGATTGTTTAAAAAGGTACTTTTCCCGGAACCCGGCGGCCCTTCAAAAATATAAATTTTATTTTGCTGTGCCCCCCGCCGGAAGGATTCGGCCAGATTCACCAGCCGATTGGCAAACAGTCTGTCGGCAAAAAAAGGATGATCCGAACCCGTCACAAAGAGCCGGCTGCAGTCGTAACTTGCATAATGAACCGTCTCGGGATCATTCGGGTATTCATCAACGTCCTCAGTCACATATGTTTTGATCATATCATGAAATAACTGAAAGACATTTCGAATCATTTCGTCAGGCTGTTCAGCGATGAGTTTGACAAAGTCTTCAAACGCAACCGGAGCGAGTTGAACATGCTCACGCACGCTCTGATTCAAATGTTGCATGGCTTTCCGGACATTATCATTCATATGAATCTTCCAGAATCTTTGTTCGTTAAAAAGCAGCGGTTCCCACTGAAAGCGCACACCCGGTCAGATGTTTTTCTTCCCTAATTTTCTATTTTCCATCGTATACAATACCCGTTGCCAGGTGAGTTTGATTTTTTTTTCGCTGTCCAGCACCTTCCCCAGCGCTGCGCCATAGAGCGGATGGCCGGGGTATGAGCGGGTGACAAGTGCCTCACTGGTTTCCAGCTGCACCGGGCCGCCCCACAAAAATTCTATCCCCATCATGGTATTTTGAATAAAATCCCTTACCAGAGGCTTTCCTTCAAAATGATGAACCAGATACAAAACCGGGCTGCTGCTTTTTTCAACATCCACTTCAATGTGCGCCGGATGATAGAGAGATTCCAGCAGCATCTGTCGATAAGCCGCTGCGTTGCGACTTTTCACATAATATTCCCATACCATTTTATCCTGATTCAGCCGCTTGCCGGCTACAAACAGATCATTTCGGGTCACAAACGCCTGATCGACAAAGGTATTGATAAACATAAAATCCGATAAATTCTCCCGGACATCGAAAATAAACCGTTTACCCTCTCCGGTATTTGCATCATATTTTTCCCGTTCATTGCTGGAATGAAGCTTTTGAAAATCGTAAGAGTATTTTCCCTTGTTCGCCATCTCCTCAAGGTAATAAAACAGACGCATCCCCAGCGCATAAGGATTGAGCCCAACCCGGGGAAGGGAGGTCACACCGGAATTGACTCTGGCAAAATCGACTTCATGCCCTTTAATCCGGTCGTCCTCGAGAAAAAGTTTCTCGTGCCAGTAACTGGACCAGCCCTCGTTCATAATTTTCGTTCGAATCTGCGGTTGAAAGAACATGGACGTATTACGAACGACCTGCATCACGGATTTCATCCATTTATTTTCATCTTTGTTCAAAAATTCGGAATATTCCATAACGAACTGCATCGGATCAAGTTTGCTGCTGATCTTTTTCCCGAGGCTCCTGGCGTAGATCGTTTCAAATTCCGGATACGTTTTGACGACATCTGCAAAAAAGCTTTGCTCCCCCAATTTATTATATTGCCGGATGCATTCATTGTATCTCTCGATTTCCTTGACATACCCGGTGGCTTTGACATTTTTGATTCTCTGGAGGAACACATCGAAGTAAAAATCCAACCGCCGGGAAAACCGGGTGCCGGGAATTTCATCTCGTTTTCCCAACTCATCAAAGTAGCCTACCAGGTTATCCATCCCCCGGGCGAATTCGATCACATAATCCACCCATCTTCCTTTTTCAGCCCGGTATCCGGCAATCAGCCGCTTGTCCGAAAGGGCCTCTCCGGAAAAATCAAAATCCCATGTGTGGCGAAAAAACAGATTGTTTTGAAAAAAATCGATGTGCCCCAGCACATGATAGAAAATCATCACATTCAGCCAATCCGGATTATTATCATTGTAAAACGAAATGGGCGGTCTGGTATTGATAACGGTTTCGTACGGATTGCCAGGATACAGCTCGTAACGGCCTTTTTCCTTGAGGACTTCCACGTCATGTACCCAGTAATCATACAGGGTCGGAATCATGACCTTAGGGGACAGCTCCAGCAAATCGCGGTTGGTGACAATATATTCCAGTGTTTCATCCTGAAAACACAACCCGGCAGCCCTGGCTCTTTCCTTACAGCCTTCCATAATTTTTTTCGTATGCTGATCAATTAATTCCATGAGTATCCCCGCTGTCGGTAAGATTCGGGTTATGGCAAACCGTTTTGACCTTCTGAGATCATGATATGAGGCGCTTAATTCCTTCAATCAGACGGGGTTCATCCGCTTCTTCATGCATGACATCGAGCCGTATCAAATCCGGTTTGTCTTCAAGCACTCCCGATCGAATCAGATATTTTTCAACTTCTGTCCGGGTTTCCCCCACATAGGCATGCTCTGCAATCGTAATCCCGACCCGGTTTGAATAAGACAGCATTTTTTTGAGTTCCGGCACGGTTTCCTTGCCATACGTGTCCCAGTCATCTCCGTCTGTCCCGTGAAATATATATATGTTATAATCCTGAGCCAGATTTTCCTTTTCCACGATTTCGTTAACCAGCCGATACGCTGAGGCCACCTTTGTGCCACCGGCAACTTTTGAATTATAATATGTATAAAAATCAGGTACTTCCAAAGCGTCTGTGTCGTGTAATATAAAGCGGGACGCCACATGCTGAGCGTATTGATACAGCAGCCAGCTGTAAATGAACACATGCTGGGTCACCACCAGATCCGTACATTTGCCCCCCATCGAACCGGAATAGTCTCTGAGAAAGAACACCATGGCCCGTGACTGATACTCCTTTTCCCGGGAAAGTATCCGATACACTTTATCGGCAGGTGAGATAAGAAAGCCGGTCGGATCTATCCGATAAAGATCCGGAATATTGCCCAGACTGATATTGGTCTCCAAAATTTTTTTTAACGTCGCCTTTTTGTCGAGAATTTGTCCGAATCCGCGATTTTTATCGGTCATTTCATAGATGTAACGGGCAAATGAGCGTTTTTTACCTTTGTCTTTCAGGTTGGGCAGCTCAAAGTTCTCCGTAAGAATTTTCCCCAGATCATACGCACTGGATTCTATCTCGTGCTTCCCGCCGCCTCCCTCGCCTCCCTCGCCGGCTCCGGCCTGTCCGGGTTGCTGCACCGGCTGCTGACCGATAACCTCTCCTTCCTCCCCTTCTCCGGAACCACCCGAGGCTTCCTGCTCTTCATCGGCGTCGGGCAATCGGTCATGGATAAATTTTTCTTCCACAGTACTGGGAACTACCACGACCTTGTCTTTTTGATCTTTTCCGGGTTTTATGAGACGGCCGATACGAATTTTTCTGGAAAACCCGTCTTTTTCTCTCTGACGGTCCCGCTCCAGCAGTTCATCAATTGTACTGAGGCTGGTGCCATGAGACCATTGGGGTCGAAATTTTTCAAACCCATTAAGATCATCATATTCATAGAACCGCTCTTTGTCGGTTACCATGAGGTGTCTTTCAGATTCTCTGGAGGTGCCCTCAATATCATGAGTCCCTTTGTAATCGAATTCGAGACGCATTTTCAGATCCTGATCTGAAGGCATGCCCTTTTGCCGCATAATCTGATATAAATGAAACAGCCGATTCTTTGTCATGAATGATAACCATTAGTTGAATGGATTGGCACCCTGCGGGCGGACTTAGGCGCGCTATCGCTGGAGGAGCACTTCGTTTGAGACAAAAGCCAAGAAGCAAGAGTCTTTTATCTTATAACATCCTCAAGGAAGCAAAGTCAGCGCACCTCGGTCTATGACCAACTGATAAAACAGATTAAAAAAATTGAAACGCCCTATACGCTTAAATTATTATTAACAGCGTCGTAAAAAAGGCCATGAGCGTTGCGCTTCATTCCATGGTCACTGCGACGTAAATCAGTACGCCTCATTCCATGGAATTCGCGTCGCCTTGAACTTGAACTTTTCACTTTGCCATCTCAATTTTAATTTTTTACGAATTCATTATTACTGGAACGACCCCGGCCTATTGTTCATCTTCCTGAGTGCAGAAATACTCAATGGTCTTCTGCGCACAGGTTCGACAGTAACCCAGTTTATTCAGCATGGTATTGACCATTCGATCGTAAAGCTTCTGGTTTTCCTCGTTGGTCCGGTTGGCCAGTGCACCGATAAGACTTCCTGCCCCTGCGATATCCGACTTGAGCCGTACATCGGTCACCGCCTTGACCAGTTCAAGGTTATCCATAAAATCATAATTCGGGTCCACGGAGATTTTCTGACCGTAAATCTTTCGGATCGACGTTCTGAACGTTTCCCTGCGCTCATCTGTTTTCAATCCCAGCCGCTCTTCCACATTACGGATATAACGTTCATCGATCTTCATTGCCTTGAGTTCACCGGTCTGAGGATCCTTGTACTTCCACATCTTATCCGGCCCGAGATTTTCCGCATCGATACCGATAATCATGTTCACGTAATTCATCACATCTTTGCGGATAGCAAACGGTTCATCCATATAGGCATTAAACATCTCGGTCATAATCCGTTCCCGGTACAGCCCTTTGGCCAGCTTGATATCTTCGAGATATTTTGTTCTGTTATTGGCATCGGAAACATAATCGAGTACCACCCGTTCCAATGTTTTAAAGATATCGTAAGCAAACATGCACTGGCCTTCATTGGTCTCGGAACTTTCCACCAGCAGCTGAACGGACCGCCCAAGGTTCCTCTGGCCCAGGCCACTCTGACCAAACCGCCGGGTGATATCCGGATTCTGATTCAGCGTATCGATGACTTCTGCCAGCGTCTTGATGCTTTTTTCTCCGGCCACTTCGCCGGCAGCCAGTTTCATGGTCTCAATGGGGGTGAGCTTCTCTGACCGGGGAAGTCTTGACATCACGATCGCTACCGAAGCGGCGTAATTCAGGTTTGGGTCCTGATGCAGAAACTCACGGCTCAATGTCGTTTTGGTATCGCTTCCAATCGCATAGGATGTCAGCTTTTCCTGCAGCTTGTAATTGGTGTTGTGAGACACATAACAGATCCGACAACGGTCAATAATGGGCGCCTCTTCTTTTTCCGACAGGAACCGGTTAAACTCGGAGTTGTTGCTGGTAGCAATCACCAGCGTGTCAATCGGCCACTTGTATCCGTCAATTTCAATCACACGATTCTGGATAACGCCCAGATATACCTGAACCAGATCTTTTTTGTTTTTATATATCTCATCACTGAAATGAATGCCCCCGCCAGCTACCCTCGCCAATGCGCCACGTCTCAGATCAAACCGGTAGGGATTATTGGTATCGGTAATGTGAAGCAGTCGCTGAATGGATTCTTCGCCAAGCAAATCAACAGCTGATGAGGTTATTTTATCTTTTGCCGGATATTTTCCCGTCACCGTCCCCAGGCTTTCGGTCAGAGGAACCGGAAAAATCTCCACAAATTTGAGCATTTCATTTATATCGCCATTGGTAAAATTCCGGATATCATTCCAAATATATCCGGTGCATGCTGCCAACGGGCGATAATTTTCATACAATGTCTCAATTTCCGAATCGGTAAAGCCGGCTGTTTCCGATAAAAATCGTAGCGTTTCATCCGGATCGTCATAAAGGTTCATCGCCAGAATCACAGGATCTTCGTAGGTCTGAGATTCGACAATCTTGATTCTCCCATATCCCTCAAGCCGGTCCATATTGATAAATTTAAAGGTGTAACGGCGATTTGGTGGCTTGGCAAGATAACCGCGATATTTGCCGCATAAAAAATCAACAAAAAATGTTTTCCCGTTTCCCGGTTCTCCAACCAGGACGAAGGCCATTTCCTTGGATGATCCGCCCTCGGCCGCATCTTTCACATAGGATACAAAGCTGTTGACCTCATCATACATCCCGACAATATGTTTTTTACCCGTACGAAAAATTTTAAAATCGTAAGTTGTTTTCCCGTTGACCACCACTTTCTCGAAATCATGTTCCAAAATCATTCTGGATATCGACTGAAAAGCGTTTTCAAACCTCAGATTTTTGTTCTTAACCTCTGACAGATGAACGGCAAGCGATTTATGATTCATAATTGTCATAATAACCTCGCGTATCAAAATAAAATTTATGGATTCGTTTGTTATCGTTACAAAACAGATGCACACTTGCAAAACCATGTAACCGGGGGGGGCAGCCATGTCATCATGACTGGCGTGAGTCGTGAGTCGTGAGCCTTGCGTCGTGCGTCAGCAGTCGTCTGTTGATTTGGCAGTCGTTATCCAATGACCGATGTCAATATTTTTTCTAATTCCAAGGCGAGTAAGCGAGAAATCATACCGGACCGGATCTTCGGGCGCTATGGCCTTAAAGGCCGTGGTAATGTCAAGTGCCGTTCTCATATCAGCCTGCCGCCGCGTGGTAAAACCTATTTCCAGGCAAATCCGGTGCATATGGGTATCTACAGGCACAATCAGTTTCGACTCCGGCACGGCATCCCATCCCCCCGGGTCCACCTCATCTTTACGAACCATCCACCGCAGAAAAAGATTCAATCGCTTACATGCGCTTCCGCGATCGGGAAGAGGAATCAGATGACCCGGATCATTTCGGCCTTCATCTGTCAAAACACGGATATAACGTGACAGGGCAGGAAGTATCGTTGCGTCATTCGAACTGAATCCGTTCAAAAAACAACTGTAAAGCGATCCGTGTATCTCAATGGCCCGTTTTAATCCCATCAGCAGCGTGGCAACCTGATCCCCGGTTGCAAACCGGTGTTTAAACCCTTTCAAGGTATCACATAACGTTTTTCGGGACGCCTGCTTCAAAAATTGCGATGGAGTCGGGCCCAGTTTTTCAAGAACCCGGGACACACTGTTCAAGATTTGTTTCACATTTCCATATGCCAGTGATGAGGCCACCATTGCGACGATTTCGCGATCGCAGAGACATTGATAGTGAAAAAGAAATTCAAGAGGATCCGGATGAATGTACTGTTTTTTGTTATACTTGCGGTACAGTGCTTCAAAATTGATTGTACAGCTCACGTCGTTATAAAATCAAATCCTTTTATATCTGTTGTTCAGAGGCCGTTACGAAATAACCATTACATTTCTAACCATTTCGTTACAGCCCCTGATATGCCGGTTACGACATTACAATGTTACAGTTATGTTTGAACAACGGCTTATGCCGACGATAGGGCCTCGACAAAAATAATGCCCTGACGACAAATTCAACCGGAAGGAGAAACGCGTGGTTTAATTTTCAACGTTTTCGAATCGGTTGTCAAGCGTATCGCCCCATTTCGCCGGGTATTGAACACCTCAGCGCCCCGCAGACGATATCGACCGATCATTCTTGGATCCGGTGACGCAAGAAAACGGCTTACGCATCCCGGAACCACTACGATATCCGGATCAACCTGTTCCAGAAACATCTGACTACTGGATGAAGCACTGCCGTGATGAGGTGAAAGCAGCACCGTACTTTTAAGATTTTTACCTGCGATTCGAACCAGTTCTTTTTCGGCCCTGGCTTCGATATCCCCCGGGAAAAGCAAAGATACACTACCGTATGAAAGTTTGACCACCATGCTGTTATTGTTCGTATTTCGCCATTTATCCTGTTCCCTGAATTTCAGAAAATCCTGCGGAGGATAAAGTATATCAAGATGTACATTGTTTATGGTTTGATGACGTGGCAAATCCCGATACGCCGGAAAATCAATATCATGCGTATCGATTGTTTTCATGAGCTGACGATAGCCCGCGCTATCTGACGGCTCACTGTTGGTCCATATGGTCTTGACATGAAAATTTTCTGCGATATATAACAAACCGTTCAGATGATCACTGTCCGGATGCGAGACGATCAGCGTATCGATAGTGTTGATTTTTTTTCGCCACAGACAGGGGGCGATTACTCTGGCCCCGATATCAAACATGGAATTGTCCGGGTAGCCGCCTCCGTCAATCATCATATTATATCCATCAGGAAACTCCAGAAGCGCCGCGCTGCCCTGTCCGACGTCCAGAACCGTCACTCTCAGATCATCATGCCAGAATCGTTTATTAAAATAATAACAGACATCCAGACAGCCGGCAACCAATATTACAGCCCATATGCCGAGCATCATTTTCTGACCGGACAAGCAACTTATGATTTTCTGCTTTGCCGACCGGCAGGAATCGACGATACGTGAGAGCCGATTCTTTTTTGATTCCCCATACATCTTCGAGTAAAAATTTGCCTCGAAATTCTCACATGAATCATCCGATTGATTTCCGGTGTCGATACAGAAGGCAAGCGTCTGGAGAACCGCCCAGCCGGTTACATAATACAGGATGATTTCGCCTTCAGACGGGGTCACCGTATGAACTGCGGCAAACGGTAACTTCGAGCACCAGATCACCCCATCGATAACGGCCCTTAATACATAATCGCACAGCGTCAGCACCGCAGCGGTCACCCATGAGCTGAAGGGATTAATGATCACCGCCAGCAGGCCAAATGGCACAATCAGAGACCCGATTACCGGAACCACCACCAGATTCACCATCAGGCCGATCAGCGAGACCTGATTAAAATACCACATCACAACCGGCAACGTTCCGGCCATGGCCAATACGGTTACCATCGCAAATCGAATCAGCTTTTCTTTGAAACGAAATCGACTGCTGATCGAGGATTTTGTCAGTTTTATCATGACAGGCATTCCGCAGATGATAGCCAGAACCGCTGAAAATGAAAGCTGAAAGGAGGCGGAAAACAAAGACGGGGGATGAAAAATTAAAATCAGCAAAGCGGCTACGGCCAATGTATTGACCGGGTCGTTATCCCTTTCAATACAGATCGCCGTTAAAAACACACACGCCATTATCACTGCCCGCTGGGTGGATGGCGACATTCCCGAAAGCATCCCGTACATAATCACCGGAATCATCGCCAAAACAGCAGCGCCTTTTTCGGCCCATGCGTGCCACAGAAACCATTTGAAACGCGAAAGCACCCACCTGCCCGACAAGAAGGCCCACATCGCGATCACCCCGATATGAAGGCCGGAAATTGCCAGCACGTGCCCGATTCCGCATCGGTTGAATGCGTCTCGAAGCGTTGGGTCCAGCTGCTGTTTCTGGCCCAATATCAATGCCCTTAAAATCTGGTTCGCATTTCCCCGGGAAGACTGATCAATCACGGCACCTATCCGGGTCCGAATCCGAAAAAAAATTCGGCGCGCTCCAGAATGCAGAGCACTGTTCAAAATTCGGACATCATCCCCGCGCACATACACCGATGCCCAAACGCTCTTGAATTTCATATAACGTTTATAGTCAAATCCACCAGGATTATTAAAGTTTCTGAAGGGTTTGAGCTTTCCCCGAAGCCATATCCGATCACCGGGGGATAGCGGAACGTTGCCGTATGCCACGGTAACTCTGATCATACCGGTTACAGCAACCGTCGCGCTGCCGCGTTCAAGCTGACAGGTTTTCAATATAAATGTCAGCCGCTGATTTCGTAAAACCGGCGGGTCATATACCTCACCGATAATGTTCCATTTTTGGGAATCCATATAACGGGTAATATGACTGGCATGAAAGAAAGGATGAGCCCACGGCTGAATCAGCAGATAGCCCAGGGTTGCCAGAACGATGACCGGCAACATGAAAGAAGAACGGCTGCGGTTGATAAAACAGATAGTCGCACTGATGGTGGCCACAGCGCTGAACGCCACAGGGGCCGGATGCCCGGGAAACATCTTTCCGATCATGATACCCGCCATCATCGACAGCAGCAGAGGAATCGTCGGACGAAAATAATAGTTGCGGCATGCCATCGCAGCTACGTCACATCCCTTATGATGAACTCGTATGAAATAATTTACTGACGGTCCGATCAACAGGAGGAAGCGTATCAGAAAGCATCGTTTACTATATTCACAGAATCAGAGGATCAAAGGAATCCGCTCTTTGTACAAAACCGTCTCAATTGACTCGTCGTATTGCTGCACCCAGTTGGGAGAATTTTTTCTCAATATTTTCATAACCACGGTCTAAATGATAAACACGATTGATCTCGGTAGTCCCGTGAGCCACAAGCCCGGCTAATACCAGCGAGGCACTTGCTCTCAAATCCGTCGCCATCACCGGCGCGCCGGAAAGATGGCAAACGCCTTTGACCAAAGCCGTTTTGCCGGTAACCGTTATATCCGCTCCCATCCGTCGTAACTCACAGACATGAATAAACCGGTTTTCAAAAACGGTTTCAGATATCATACTGAGGCCTTTGGCTACCGACATCAACACCATGAACTGGGCCTGCATATCTGTGGGAAACCCTGGATATGGCAAGGTTTTGGCATCCACGCTGTTGATCAGATCGGCACCCATGACACGGATATCCTTCGTGCCGATGCGGATATCAGCCCCTGTCAGTCTCAGCTTATGAATAACCGCTTCAAGGTGCTTCGGATCACAGTCAACCAGCGTGATATCTCCCCGGGTCAGGGCAGCGGCCACCATAAAGGTTCCGGCTTCGATACGGTCCGGAATAATTGAAATGGATACCGGATGGAGACTGCAAACCCCTTCGATGGTAATCCGGGATGTTCCCGCACCACTGATTATTGCCCCCATCTGATTCAAGGCATCTGCCAGGGCCACAACTTCCGGTTCACATGCCGCATTTCTCAGTACCGTAACCCCTTCAGCCAGAACCGCTGCCATCATCAGGTTTTCCGTACCCGTCACCGTAACGATGTCAAAATATATTTCATTGCCTTTCAAACGGTCCGCAGTCGCCTCTACATATCCGTGATGGAGTTCAATCGATGCACCCATACGTTCCAGCGCCCTGAGATGCAAATCGATCGGACGTGCGCCAATGGCACAGCCCCCCGGCATGGACACCCGGGCCTTACCCAGCCGGGCCAGCAAAGGGCCCAGCACCAAAATGGATGCCCTCATTTTCCGAACCAGCTCATAGGGGGCTTCCATATTGTACAGGCCGCTTCCATCAATCCGGACCTGGTCCATTTCGGTTTCAACCCTGGCGCCAAGATGCTCCAGCAGCAGGTTGATACTTTCGATATCTTTCAGACGCGGAACATTGGAAAAAGTGCAGCAGCCATCGGTCAGGAGGGATGCGGCCAGTATCGGAAGCGCCGCATTTTTTGCGCCGCTGATTCTGACTTCACCTTTAAGGGGGCTGCCCCCTTCGACTATAATTTTATCCATGCGGACATTCTCACAAATGATGCATTATCTATATTCAGATTTAAGGTCTCAACAAGAATAACTCCAGTTCTCACCGAAGCCCTTAAATAATCGATTCCAACAGATTTACTTAAAAATGCACTATATATGAACCTCAAACCAACTGGCAATAAAAAAAGCGCTGCCTCATCCCGCCGGTGGTGGGAGAAACAGCGCTCTTGATGGTCGCTGTACGGTATTTAATGGCTGTGGCTGCCTTTTCCTTTCATGGTATCGATCGCGGCTTTGACAATACAGTAGGTCATGCCAAGAACGATAATGGAAAGCGCGTACCAAAGTCCGCCATGGAATACGTAATGTGCCATGTCCCATACCCACTCAAACGAAAACGGAAACATGTTCTATCCTCCTTGTATCTGGAAGGTTACGCTATCGATTCAATTCCTTTTCCTGAGGAAATATCGGCAAATAGCGGAACGACAACATAATCAGGATAATGCCGTAAGCCACCGGCAATATCGTGGTGGCATATTCCTGCCAGCTGGGCGCATACAATTGCCACGACTCCCAGGGCAAGGTCGGTACCGCCATAACCTGCAGCACCATGACCCATCGGTTAAAACTGACACCGATAACCCCAAGCAAAATGGCGATAAAAAACAGAAATGAATTCTTGCGGCCTTTTTCCGTCAGCAGGATAGCGGCCGGAATAATCCCGCCAAGGACCAGTTCGACAAATAAAATCCACAGCCCATACTCAGGATTATTGGAATAAAATTCCTTGAATGTAAAGCCCCTGGCCGGTGCGGTAACAAACGCCCAGTAAAGGGTATCAATGATCTTGGCAACGATATAGGTGCCGATCATCCATCCGGAAATTTTACCCAGCAACTCATAGACATTCTGCTTGACCAGTTTCTTGCCGGTTATCCATTCGGTTATTTTTGTGATCAGCATGGTAAAAGATGGCCCGTAGGCCGCTGCTGACCAGGTAAACAGAAAGAATGTCCACGGCCAGATCAGAATACCTTCTCTGTAGGCAAACGGCCGGCCGAACAGCACACCGGCAACGCCGCCGAGAGATCCCTGATGGAAAAATGACAGAAACGCGCCGGTTGCGGCGAACACCGCCATAATCTCATGCATGTTGTGCCCCAGATTATGAAAAAACGGAACCTCATCAATTTTTCTATTTTCAAGAATCAGCGGCAAATATTCAATCGTCAGAATGGTAAAATAACATGACAGGCAGAATGCCACTTCGGTCAGCATGGAGTGAACATTGGCATGCCAGAAAATGAACCAGGATCTCAGTGGCTGTCCAACGTCTATCGCCAGAATCAACAATGCGGAGCTGTAGCAGATAAAACCGATGACAACCGCGTAGTTGATGATGTTTTTCAACTCATCCTTCCCGACAATATACCTCAGGAATCCGGTGAAAAACGCACCACCCCCCAGCGCGATAACAGCCAGATCCGCCCAGATCCACAACGCAAACCCGTAATAATCATTCATGTTAGTCTGGTTAAGTCCCTTGAACCAGCACAGAAACATGGCATACACACCCCACAGCAATACAATGCCGACCACAACGATCCAAAAGGCAAATGTTCCCAGAGAACAGCGTTTAACGCCTTTGGGTATTAATTCAGAATCCATACGTTATGACTCCTCAATGTCTGCAGTTGCTTGTAATCGTCAAGTACTCCGGAAAAAAAGCAACCAATGTTAACGCATCGTCTTGAGTTCTTTTTCAAGGTAATTATCGCCCTGTTGTTTCACCCACTTACGGCTGGTCAGATAATAGACCTTCGGATTTGTCTGCAATCTTTCAAGAAGCCGGAAAGCATTAGGGTTTTTCGGGCGTCCACCATGATGGCTGTCAGGCTGAACCATCTGGTGAACCGCATGCTCGGGATTATTTAAATCCCCGAATGTAATCGCACCGGCCGGACATGCCTGCGTACAGGCTGTCTGATATTCGTGTTCTTCGAGTTCCTTACGGCCTTCGGTTAAGGCTTTGTCCTTGGCCAGCTGATACCGATGAAAGCAAAAGCTGCATTTTTCCACCACGCCCCGCATCCGGGGCGATACATTCGGACTCAGATATCGTTCCATTCCTTCGGGCCATACCGGATCCCACCAGTTAAAATATCGTGCATGATACGGACAGGCTGCCATGCAGTACCGACATCCAAAACATCGCGTATAGATCTGGCTGACGATCCCGGTTTCATGGCTGTAGTCGGTAGCGGTTGCCGGGCACACCGACGTACAGGGAGCCCCATGGCCCGTTCCCTCACAATGCATGCAAGGCCTTGGAATATAGCATATTTCAGTATCGGGATACGATTTTCCATTGGTTATTTTGTAAACCCGCATCCATGTGATGCTTTTGAGCCTGTCAGTTTCATCCTCCTTGAATGGCACATTATTTTCGGCCATACAGGCGACCATGCAGGCTCCGCACCCCGTACACTTATCCAGGTCTATGACCATCCCATATTTTTTAGCGTTTTCATCGTGTTCTTTTTTCATCAGAACCTCACTTATTTATTAAGCTTTGGCCAGTTTTGCCCTAATTCCCCAGGCTGCATCAAGACCGGACGCCGGATCTTCCACGGGACCGATAAGCTCATTCACATTGAACCCTTTTCCAGCCAAATAACTATCATAGGCCGTATGACCCAATCCGGTGGGCATTGCAATGATGCCGGGCATCAGGCCCTCAAACAGATGGACTTTAACCCTTGCCTCTCCCTTGGGAGTCGTCACCGTTGCAAACGCTCCTTCAACCCATCCAAGCGTTTTTGCCGTTTTCGGATTGATCTCAATGAACCCGTCATTTCCCTTGAGGATGGTATCATCGAGCGTTTTGGTCATAAACGGTGGATTCCCGATGTAACCATTCGAAAGGCGTGTTGTATCGTAGGGAATCAGCACCAGCGGATAAGATTCGACATCGCCCTCGCTTTCAATCGCCATATAATGGGGCAGTGCCTGCTCATCCTTGCGCAAGGTTTCAGATAATCTGGAGACGAAAAATTCAAATTTTGTCGACTTTGTCTCAAAGGCCTTATCGAGCGATTCCGGGACATACCCCTCGTCAATCCAGAACCCGTTTTCAACCAGTGCGTCCCATTTATCTCCCAGGGTTTCCCGCAGGCAGACCTCATAGCTGTCCCACGGGAACGCCTCCGCGACACTTCCCCCAAGGGCTTTTGCCATAAGCAGTATCACATCTCCCACATGCCGGGTATCATACAGGGGTTCTATGACCGGTTTTGTCAAACCGATAAAGGGCCTGTTAAATCCGACGGGTGACGGGACATCTTCATATCGCTCAAGATACACATGACTGGGAAGAATCAGATCTGCATTTGCCGCGGTTTCATCCATGTAGGATGAAAAACTGACCACAAACGGGATTTTCTCAAACGCCGATTTTACGGCATGGGTGTCGCGCATCTCGTATAAGGGATTGACTCCGGACACAAACAACAGCTCCAATGATTGACTGCCGGATGCAATCGCTCCGGGCAGCCGGTTCAACAGGGATTTTACAAGCGGATATTTATCCGATCCCGCCCCATCGATCCTGGATGCTGTCAACCCTTTTCGGGCGGCCTCATCTAACTTCACTTCCGGCCACCGGATATAATCAGGGGCCGGAACCGCCCATATGCCACCTTTCTGATTGATATTGCCCACCAGGGCATTGAGCGCGTGAACAGCCATGGCTTCATGAAGGCTGACGGGCGTATGACCCTGACCGCGTCCGCAGATGGCCACCGGTTTGGATGCGAATGCAAAACTTCTTGCCAGATGGGCAATCGTCGACTGAGAAACGCCGGTTATTTTTGAAACCTGATCCGGAGAATAATTGCCGAGGACCAGTTCCTTGAACCCCTTGTGATGATTTTCGCCTTTTTCGTCTGTCCAATCAAAAAATCCATAGGCAAAATTATCGATAAATTTCTGATTGTAGATCCCCTCCTTGATGATGACGTATGCCATTCCCAGAGCGAGAACGCATTCAGTTCCGGGATTTACGGGAATCCACTTGTCGGATTTTGCGGCCGTATTGGAAAGACGCGGTTCAATCTGGACCACCTTGACCTTGCGTGTTTTCCAATCGCTGTTGGATTGAAACATCCTGACGGGCGATCCCCAGCCATCAATGATGCCGCTTCCGAAACTCAGAATAAAATCGGAATGTTCAAAATCATATCCGGCGGTCGGCTTCCCGCCCTGCATCAGCTGCATCGCCATTTCATAAGATGTTCGGGAAGAAGCCGGACTCATGACATTGGGTGAGCCGTAAGCGGTCATAAACCGATCGAAAAGACTCGGCAGGGTTCCCTGCTCTGAGCCCAGAATACAGCCGGCCTTCTGCGGTTGACCGCCTGAACGCAGCGAAGCTAATTTTTCCACAACCGTGGATACGGCCTCATCCCATGATATTTTTTCCCATTGGCCATCGCCCCGGTTTCCGGTCCGCTTCATCGGTGACGGAATCCGGGTAGGCCCATACAGCAACTGAGTCCCGGACAAACCGAGAATACATATTCCCCCGTCATTGACGGGACAACCCTTCAACCCTTCAATTTTAACCACCCTGTCTTTGATCCTGCGTGCTGTGATTCCGCATCCGCCGGGACATAAAGTACAAACCGAACTGACGTATTCGGCCTCTCCGTCCTCAGGCACAGGTGTCCACGACCAGTTTTGAGACCAAATAGAGATATCATCCGTCAGCTTCCAGGGCAATGGGGAAAGAGCGGTACCCGCGGCACCGCCAGCTACTAATGACAAAAAACTTCTTCTGTCTATTTTCATAGATTCTACCCCTTAACTCGAATAAATGCCAAGATTGTCAGCAAATTAATAATGGATCAGTTAAAGATGTCTTCCGTTACTTGTGGCATACAAAACAGGCATCTTTTCGGCCGGGCGTCTGCTCATGGCAGCCGGCACAATCATCCATTTTCATACTGTCCCAGGTATTTTTGTTAAATCCCGAAATATTTTTTCCCCAGATGTCACGACTGTATCCCGTGATGCGATTTTCTTGATATACCCTGGAATTTGTCGATTCTCCAATGGCTCCGTGACATGTTGCACATTCCATTTCCGCCGTTTTGACATGTGCGGCATGGGAAAAGAATACGCAATCCGGCTGCCTGGAATATACCAGCCAGGGGACTTCCTTCCCCTGAGCAACATATTCCTCCACAAATTTCGTCTCTTCGGGATTTTCTCCCTGAACTTCTTCATGGCAGTCAACACATTGCGCGATCTTCGGTACTCCGGAAAAACTTCCATCTTCTCGGAAGAAATGACAGCTCTCACAACCTGAATCCACTGAATTTACGTGAAGGGCGTGATCAAAATCAATCGGCTGCTTTTTCTTTGAGTAAAGCAATCCTGGAAAAATAACCCATCCCACAAAAAGACTGGCCGCTAACCCGAGAACAAAAGACAGGAAAATTACTCCGCTGGACTTGCCTCCCTGCTTTTTTTCATCCATGATTGACCCCTTTTGTTTTTCCTCCAATTTACTTTTAAAATTGGTGAGCCTGTTATTGGTCGACTTCACATTTCATCGATAACCAATAGTTAACAAACCGTTACCCAATCCAATAAATCAAAAAACAAAACTTAAATATACTTTCCCGGTTCTCTGGAGAAAGATATATTTTTTTTGTTTTTTTTCCACCTTATTATATGTCGTATAACTGTTCTGATGAGAAGTTCAAATTTTTTCAGCAATAGATGTTTCAGTACATTGTGATTACATTTTTGTCAATGAAAATTCTAACCCAACGATGATCTTAACCCGCACACCACCGGATTCAATATTCATAAAATTTTAATTGTCGTGGGTAAAAAAATGCTGCATCAAATGCAGCATTACTACTATCTGATTCAAAATAAACCAAATTCTCCAGTCTGGAACTCAACTCACTGCCAGACGGAAAAGTTTTGTTCAAGACGGACAATTCTAATTTCGGACCGACTGAGTCAACATCCGTAAGCGGCCCGGTATGGGTTCCGGCACAGGAAACGCGATCCAGAAAAATGAACTCCGCATTCCAGCAGGACAAACGCAAAATTTGGCAAAAAAACAAACATTTCCGGATGGCATCCGATTGTAGTCTGAAAATATTTCGACGACTTCCTTCCGATAACAAGGCTGGGACCAAAATGATTCAAACCGGTTGTGCGCACTTTGTGCGGAACGGGCGGGTGGGCAATGATTATACAGGTGGCTGGCGGATGGATATCGGTTTACTGCCTCAGGCACTTATCTTTGAAACAAATGAAAAGTTTTCTTTAAAGCGGCCCCGGGGCGCTGGAAACAGAAAACCGGCGAAACCCATAAAATTCCGCCGGCCCCATATCAAACAGATACGAACGCGTTTTCATCGGTTGAAAAAAAATTTCATGACCGGAAGCTGCCTAAAACTGCCCGTAACTGTGGAGACCCGGCAGCAGATTAACTCCGAAATAGGTAAACAGCACGGCCATAAATCCAAAGATGGAAAGCCAGGCAATCCGTTTGCCATGCCATCCTCTCATCAATCGGGCGTGCAGCAGGGTGGCGTAAATAAACCAGGTGATCAATGACCAGGTCTCTTTAGGGTCCCATGACCAATATGTACCCCATGCGGAATTGGCCCATACGGAACCGGTAATGATCCCGATCGACAAAAACAGAAAACCGAACATGATCATCTGGTAGGTCAATTCATCCAGAATATTGGTATCCGGCAGATGGGAGATCAGACGCCCCGATTTATCGGATTGTCTGCCCTTAATCAGAAACATGATACTGACGCCAAAGGCAATGGCAAACGCGGCATATCCGAGAAAGCAGGCAAATACATGGGCAATGAGCCAGTTGCTTTTTAACGCAGGCACCAGGGGCTGAATCCGGTCGTTGATATTTGGGGCCAGAGAGGCATAGGCCATTGCCAGAAATGCCAGCGGCGCGGCAAATGCGCCAACAACCCTGTTTTTATATTTCCATTCAAGTACCAGGTATATGGCGCCGATCATACAGGCAAAAAAGACAAGGGATTCATATAAATTGGAAAGCGGTGCGTGGCCATAGCCCAGCTGGTAGGACTCGATCCAGCGCAATATCAACCCGAAAAAATTCCCGACCACGGCGACCCATGCAATCAGTGAGGCCAGTTTACCTGCGACGGATTTTCTGAAAATCCAGGCCACTATATAAAAAATTGCGGAAAAGGCATATGTAAACGTAACAAGCGACAATACATGCGAACTGTTCATAATGAATCCTTACCTTTGATGATATCCATATCAAAAATCTTTGAAATCATCGTCATCAAACGGGATAATATCTTCAGGTTTTGTCGATTTTTTCGGAAGCGCCGGTCGTTTAGTCGATTCTGCCGGTTTTCTCTGCATTTCGAGACGCTGAACAGCAGCGCGCGGGCCCGTCATCCCGGGCCTGACATCCTGATCTATTTCCTCCTCCAGACTCCCTTTCACCAGCGCAACCAGCTTAGCCACCATGTCTTCAATCTCACCTGTGTGCGCTTTCATCGTCACAGAGGCGGACGCTGAAACCTGGACGTCCGACGTGTTCTGCTGGATAATTCTGTCCATTTCGACCACGACTTTGTTGATCTGTTCGATCCCGTCCGCCTGCTCCTTTGAAGCAGTCGCTATCTCGGCTACGAGTTCACCCACTTTGGCATCGCTTTCGGCCACCCGGCAAAAGGCTTCATTGGTTTTAGTCACAAGATATGAGCCCTTTTGAATTTTCTTGACGGTCCCCTCGATCAGAGTGGATGTATTCTGGGCAGCACCCGCCGCTCTCATGGCAAGATTACGAACCTCATCCGCCACCACGGCAAATCCGGCACCGGCTTCTCCGGCACGTGCCGCCTCTACGGCAGCATTAAGCGCCAGCAGATTGGTCTGAAAAGCAATTTCATCAATTGTTTTAATAATTTTTGACGTCTCTTCACTGGCTTCTGAAATATCTTTCATGGACCGGGTCAGCTCAGACATTGTATCGTTTGCCTGCTGAACCACGCCATTGACCTCTTTCATAAGAATGTCGGCCTGGCAGGCATTATCCGAATTTTGCTTGGTCATGGAAGATATTTCTTCCAGAGAAGAAGAGGTTGCTTCAATCGATGCGGCATGCAGCGATGCGCCTTCAGCCAGAGACTTGCTGACTTCCGTCAGCTGATTTGAAGATCCTGTCAGGTGACAGGCACTTTGGCTGAAGCCCTCAACGGCATCCCTCAACGGATTGAAGAACGTTTTTGAAAACAGCAGACCCAGACTCACGAACGCAATCAGCCCAATGCAGCAAAGAATACCGGACTGATAAAAGGCAACCGACGTAACGTCCAACAGAGAAGAAACGGTTTGGGAAAGCGAATTCGCATCAGATGTCCGCATCAGTTCGAGCTGGCTGGAAATCTTATGCAGAAAATAGATATTCGAACCGCTCAAGATAGCAACAATCAGCAACATTGCCCCCAACCCAACCAAAAATTTAGATCTGATTCCAAACTGCCTGAACATATCCGTTCCTTTCGGATTTCATCAACAAGTTGAATACAATTCAGCCCCATTCAAACCATGGCAGCCAGCTTCTGTGCGATTTGACTGATTTTGGTTTTCAGTCCCAGTTTGTTTTTATTGGATGTGCCAGCCACCATCACTTTACTTTTCTGACCGGCTGAGCACACCTCAACACAGATCCGCTGATGGGACATGAAAAATGTCACAAAACAACCGATAATCATTGTAATAAAGCCCAAATAAACCAGAAAAACCCCCGGGTCCCGAACGACCTGAAGGCCGGTATAATATCTGGAGATATAATCCGAAACCGTAACACTGATTTCGCCTTTTCTCATTTTATCAAAACTGGGGAATTTTAACGGCAGCCCGACCTGCACCGCGTTGGCCGTATCCGGATTGAGTGTTCCGACGAATGCTTCACCCAGATCACGGCCCCGGAACAGAAAAGATTTTCTGTAACCATTCAAGACAAACGTTCCCATTCCCTCCGGGATATCGACCTTCTGACCGATAACCATCTTCTCCTTGTACCCCATGCCCGTCTGGTTACTTGTAAAATTTAATGTGACTTCCTTTGGGGCATATGTGCCGTAGCTGGACTGATAAAAACTTATACCGCCATAGCGTAGCGGATCATTGACAATGACATCTTTGGTTAAAACGGTCTTTGCGTTTTCGATGACAGACAGTGTGGCGCGGTATTCTTTCGGTGAACCGGTATCATAGAAACTGACCTTGAATTTATCACACCGCAGTCTGAAACCCAACGGCCGGACTTCCTGACTTCCCTTGAGTCGGACTTCCTGAACGGTCTCGCCTTCCGGCAGATTGACAAACCCGTCGAACCCGAAGATAGAACCGATCAGCCCGCCTACCAGCAGCATGACCACACTCAGATGGACTACATATACCCCGAGTCTGACCAGACGGCCTTTTTCACCGAATATGCAAAATCCGTTTTCCTGATCTTCAACACGACAGTAAGAAAATTTTCTGGAAATATACGGTTCATATATAGCTCTGAGTTCATCAGGTGAACGATGAACGGAAAATTCTTCTTTATCGGAAATACCTCTGAATTTCGAAGCATTAAACGGCGGGACCTTTACAAACAGAACCTTCCATGTGGAGGAAAGCCGATTGATCGAACACACAATGATATTCATGGTCAATATAATCATCAGCAGCTGAAACCACCACGAATGGTACATATTGAAAATATCCAGCGCTGAAAATACCTTGTATAAAACAGGGCCATATTCCTGGAAATATGCGGATGGACTCTCATTTTGAGGAATAATCGTACCGACGATGGATGTAGCGGCCAGGGACAGAAGAACAACGACGGTCAGCTTTATCGATGCGAAAAAAGTCCATATTCTGCTTAAAAAAGTGACCGATGATTCTTTTTCACTCATCTTATATCCTTTCTTGCCATAATCATTTCAGTACAATACCAAATCATTTTTTCAGAGGCAACAATAACGAATTAAAAAAAATACTATAAATAAAAGCATATGTATATGCTTTTTTATCATTTTTTCAACGTCAGATATCACTACTCCCGCACCCCCCATCACCCGAAAAATCACAAAAAGGCAGATGCTCAGCACGGCAGGCCGGAGTAATGAGAATCAATTCATCACAAAACGCAAGGGGGTAAAGGAAGGAAGGATTTTTATCAGGCAGCAACGGACAGGTCTGGAAGCAAAGGGCCGGCTGGTCAAACGCGGCTGCTCAGCGGATGCATTGGATCGGATTCAGGCCTAGCCATCGGTTGACGGCTTCGGTCACACCGGCATTATCATTGGAGGCGACGGAAGCAAAACGCCGTTTCAAATCTTCCGGCGCATTGTCAACCACATAACTGGCACCGGACCACAGCAGCAGATCCATATCGTTATAATCATTGCCCACGGCCATCACGTATTCGGCATCGATTCCCAGCTCGGATGCCAGCCAGGCGGTCGACAGACTTTTTGAAACATTTTTAGGAAAAACCTCGATCCACATCGAGGCACCATCAAGGGGAGAGGTCGTCCGTATGACATTAAACTCGTCCAGCTGCTCCTGTATAAGATTAAATACCTTATCCCCCATGGTTTCAGGAACCACCGCAATTACTTGAGCAGCCTGATCAAAGGGGGCAGCATCTGAATCAAGGGGCCAGCATACCTCATGATAAAGCTCGATCCGCCTGACGAAATCGGGGTTTGGACCTTCAGGCTGGTGATAAGCAAACAGATGATTGTCCGGCGCCCCGCGGTGCACCATAAAATGCAGCCGGTGCTGTTTAAATACCCGGATAATGAACTGAACTTCCCGTGCTTCCAGATTAACGGACCTCATCATTACCCCTTCAGGATATTTTAATATGGCAGCCCCGGTTGAAAAGATAATAAAATCGACCGGCAGCGGTCTATCGACACTGCGGCTGAATGAATACAGGGACCGGCCGGTCGCAATGGCTCGTACAATCCCGTATGTTCCGAGGTCCTCCAGCGTTTTCAGATCATTCGAATGGATGGTCCCGTCTGAACGCATCAGCGTTCCATCCAGATCAGTAACGACCAGGCCAGTTGGATGCATTTGACCACGGCGTGCTTCAGGTTTTATGACCTCGTTAATAATCATCGTATCCTCTCAAGGACCCAAATCAGCCCGGACGTTACTAATTTCACATCTGTTTGTAATTATCAGCTTATGATATTCTTCACTGTTTTGTTTATGCAGCGATGAGGTTGGCGTATACACGGACACAACCGCATTTTGCCCAAACCATGGCCGGCAAATCCCCCCGCTGAGATGAACCGGATACACAATCGGCTCAATACTCAGTCCCGATCCGGGGCAATGATGACAATTGCCGCTCTGGAATTGTCCAGATACGTCTTTGCCAGTGCTGTCAACTCGTTTGAAGCAATGGAAGCGTAATCGTTTTCCATGGTCCGGCTCCACTCAAGCTGCTGAGGATACCGATCCGATTCTTTCATGACACTTTGCAGCCAGTACTCATTGGTTTTGCGAAGGTCTTTGATACCGGTCAGAGAAGGTTTCAGCGCCCGCATCAGCTCATCCTGCGTAACCCCGTTTTCTGCAATACGATCTATAATCGCCTTGATCTCAGACTCGATCTCGGTTACGGCCTCCGGCGCAACGGTAACCATCACATAAAATACGCCGTAGCCCTTATAGACCTTGCTCGGGATATTATAAGCGACAGGGGAATACGCGGCCCCCAGTTTTTCTCTTACCGTTTCCCGCAGCCGGTCCGTAACGACTTCATCCAGAACGGAAAACTGGCGGGTCCGGTGGATATCCAGAAAATCCCCGGTCGGATACGCCACGATCACCAGGCTCTTGGGAATTTGCGTCGGCACTCCGACGTGGCGCTTTTCTCCCTGGGGAAACCGGGGAAGGCTATCCCTGATCGGGCGGGGATCAGATTTTTTCCGATCGGAAGAACCTAAAAACAGCGACGCGGCCTGTATTACAGCCACCGGATCTTCAACATCACCGACCACGGAAATTTCCAGCTCATCCTGCCTGACAGAGGGCAGAATCCAGCTTCGTACATCCTCGAGCGTAAGCATTTTAAAAGCATCAGGAGACGGCAACCCGAAACGTGAATCGCCTCCGGCCAGAAAACGCTTCCCGGACAGGGTCATGGCACCGTCAACCGAACTGGACAATTTCTCATACGTCTGCCGGAACCGCTCCATCACCAGAGATAAGGCGTCCGGTCGAAACCCGGGATCATTCAGGTAGGCATACAGTATCTGAAACAAAAGAGGGATTTCTTCCGATACGGTTTTACCTTCCAGCACAAAGCAGCCATCCTCAACGCCGAACGACACATACGTCCGTTTTCCGGCCATGGCACGTTCAAACGTCTCTTTGTCGAGACCGCCGAATCCGCTTTCATTGATCACATCCGCTGCCAGATAGGATAAGCCCGGTTTATCGATGGGTTCGGAAGACCGCCCCCTTCCAAAGCACACACTGACCAGAATTTCATCCGCTTTAAAATCGGTCTGTTTCAGATTCAGGCGGACTCCGTTTTCAAAATCAACCTGAACGATGCCCAGGTCTTTTATTTCGCGCTTTCGCAGAATTTTTCCCGGCTGTTGAGGCTCAGGCAGATAGGGAAACGTCGCCGTCTTTATTACCTCCGGCTTTTCAACCGGAATGGCAGCACTGCCGGCATAGGCTTGACCAATGCGGTTTTCCGCCGGCTGCACACCGCCCAATTCAACATTTCCGGTAACCATGATCAATCGGTGACCGCGATTCCATGTGGCCTTGAATGCCTCATGAACCTTTTCCGGCGTCAGAGACTCAATCAGTGGTCTCAACAGAGCCTGCCGCTGAGCGGGCGATTGAAAGACCCGGTTATTGTTCAAGCTGCTGATAAGCCGTCCGGCTATCTCCCGGCTGTCACGCGTAGAGGCGGTTTTCACCTCGTTTTCGAGATTTGACAGATAGTCCTTCCTGACCCTGTCAAGCTCTGACTGTGTAAAGCCGTATTCAATCGCCTTTCTGAGCGTCTGTTCGATAATGCCAAGGGATTTTTCCCAGTTTTCCGGACTGCACTCGGCCGATATTTCGGCAGAATCAATTTGTTCCAAAAAAATATAAGATCCGATGGATGCGGATGTAAAGGGGGTATCGGCCCTGCGCATCAAGGCATCTAGGCGGTTCTGAACGATCTGATCGGCAAGGTCCCCGATCGTCAGTTTCCGCTGAAGGTCTTCAGAATCTGTCTCCAGGGAAATGATATCCGATACCCCCAGTCTTACGGATGTTTTTCCGGCTTCTTTTTCATAATGATAAAATATCTTATTGCCTTGATGATCAAACTGACCCAGCGCCGGGTCCCCGGCAGTGGAACCGGCTGGCTTAATACCCGAAAATGTATCTTCGATCAGGGAGGCCGCAAGGGTGGTGTCGATATCTCCGACCATGACAAGCATCATCTTGTCGGATCGATACCAGGTATCATAAAACCCCTTCAACAGGGCCCTGTCCGCATTCTGGATAACGGACTCTTTTCCGATCGGAAGCCGTTCAGGCACTATTGTCCCGGGAAGTTCAAACCGGATACTGGCCTCAAAGGTCCGATAGGATGCAGAATCCCTCGTCCGTTTTTCCGCCAGGATCACCTTTCGTTCCCGGTCGATTTCCGATTCGAGCAACAACGCCCCCCGGGCATAATCTTTCATGACCAGGAGACCTTTTTTCAGGCTTTCACGGTTTCCATCCGGCAGGAGAATATCATAGACAGTCTCGGAAAATCCGGTATGGGCATTGGCATCAGGACCAAATTGCATTCCGATGCCCTGAAAATATTTGACAAGCTCACCCGGCTTAAAGTGTTCGGTGCCGTTAAACAGCATATGTTCCAGAAAATGAGCGACGCCCTGCTGGGAATCGGTTTCATGGATGGAACCGGCCTGAATATTCAGGTGCATGCTGACCCGGTCTGCGGGCTTTTGATTTTTCATCAGCACATATCGGAATCCATTGTCCAGACGCCCGAAAACCAGTCCGGGATCAGGCTTCAGATCGCTGATTTCCTGAGGCCACCATGGAACCGACTGTACTGCCGGCGCAACCCCGTCTGTGCTACGGGCCGCAACCGATGCAAGGCTCTGACTATCCGGATCAAACGCATGGGCCAGAAAAAAAACGGCTATTGAAATAACGAACCGGGACAACATCTTCCGGACAAAAGGACGGAACATATGGTTAAGCATAATCACTCCTCTACATGAATTTTTCAGACTGGCACATCATTTACGGCATATTCGAACACATTTTTGTTTACAACATAAGGCCGGATACTGAAAAAGCAACACCTCCCCGCAAGAGGAATCGGTTTCATGCCCTACCGGCTGTATGTTCTGATAACCGCATCGGATAATAATTGAAACCGCCTTATCAGCGACGGTGGAAAGTGTCTGAAATACTGTTCGGATTCAGGGAAAATAAAAATTTTTATCACATGAATGCATTTACGATGAAGAGATGCGCCTGGCGCAGAAGATCAAAACAACCGCCCGTTATGAATCGGCGACGGTCGACACGTTTATGACGGTTGAATGAAATTTTATGTGGTGCGACGGTATCGACATGGCCGTAACCGATAATTCTGCCGCTTCCGTTACACTTTTATATAGAGACCGCGGGATTTGGCGATAATTTTTCCGTTTTTCGTCAGCTTGTAAAGCGCATTACTGATCTGGCGGGGATCGAACAGGGTCTTTTCTCTCAGTTTGGCGATACTGGCGCCTTTTTTACTTCGTTTGATTACATCATAAACTGAATCAGTCACCTTTAATTCTTTTCCGTTTTTCGTCTTTTTAGCCCTGTCTCCCAGGTCTTTCGATTGCTGGATCACCGACAACACATCTGAAAGAGCAGTTTCCGACTCAGCCGTCAGGGGTGCAATGTGAATCTCTTTGATCACGTTCGAAAGGTTTTCTATTTCCCTGGAAACGGCTGACAGAGATTCGGAAATGGATCGTATCTGATCCTCCAGCAAATTCATGTGCATCCTCCATATGGTTAATCTTATTAAAATGATGTCAGGTATTTTGCGGTGCACTAATATATACGCGGTTAAATGTCAATAAAATTACTGACCGGATCAGCCCTGCGGGCGGGACTGAGTAGCACTATCGCTGGCGGGGCACTTCGTTTGAGGAAAAAGACAAGATGCAAGACTCTTTTATCTTATGGCAGACTCAAAGAAGCAAAGCTGCCGCCACTCAGTTTGTAACATACTGATAAAATCAGTTAGAAAAAGATCAACACCAATGGAAGAATTGATCTGCCTGAAAAAGATCATCACATTCTCCCTGGACAGCGACCGGTGTGTGGGCTGCGGCATGTGTCTGATCGTATGTCCCCACGCCGTGTTCACGATAAAAAAGGCCCCGCTTGCAGCGGTTCCGGATGTTGTTAGTGTCTTATCCCTCAAACTCTGTCAAAAAAAACAAAAATTTTCCCGTTATAGTTACCGCCCGCTTCGCTCGAGACGCGAAGAACGCAGAGCCTCGAAACGGTGGTTTTGGTCTCTGCGAGCTCTGTGTCTCGAAAGAGCGAAGCGAACGGGCGGTAGAAAATTAAAGAGTTTTTTGTAACGGCAATTCCATGGAAATTGGGTTGCGGGCACGGACCGCATTAGATCCATAGCCCCTTTCTTTTCCCCACGCACTTGGGCTTGAATCAAATTTTCTGTTTTCCGGACAGAAAAACCACCATCATCCCTGTCGCAACTGCTGCAAGCCCTGCCCCTGTCATAAAGGCAATACGGGGGCCGAGTTCCGCCCAGAACACACCGAACAGAAGGCTTGCCGGCAGCGCTGCCAGCCCCACCGCCCCGTGATACAGGCCATAGGCCCTTCCCCTGTATTCGCATGGCACATAATCGGCTACCAACGCTCTTTCCGCTCCTTCGGTCAGGCCGTAATAAAGGCCGTAAAGCGCCAGCAGCCCCCACAGGCACCATAATTCCGAAAGAAAGGCCATGCCGGCATACACCAGAATATACACCCCCCATCCGGTTACAATGGCCGGCCGGCGCCCCCAGCGATCAGACAGCATTCCACCCGGCACACTGAAAACAATTTTTGAAATATGCAGCAGCACCCACAGGCCGATCACATGTCCCATACCCAGATGAAACCGTGTCCGGGCAAAAAATATCAGGAAAAGGTCTGAACTGTTTCCAAGGGTAAATACGGTCACCGATGCAAGGTAAAGGTAAAACCGTTTGGGCAGGCGCAAAGAGGGGCAGTCCGTCAGGGTACCTACAGCCGGAGAATTGTTTTTCTGAGGAATCTCTTTGACCTTTCCCAGCAGGGCGGCCATGGCAGCAAGCCCCGGAATCAGGGCGATACCGAACAGCCACCGGAGGGCCCGGATTTCCTCAGGCGATGCGAGGGCATCTTCCCGGCTCCATAAGCCATGGCCCAGAAAAGCATAAAGTATTCCTGTCGCAAGTACCGGTCCGATGACTGCTCCGGCATGATCCATGGCCCGGTGAAAGCTGAAGGCCAGCCCTCGAACCCGGATATCGGCCGAGTCACTGATCAGGGCATCACGGGCAGACGTGCGGATGCCTTTTCCCACACGGTCCAGGAATCTGAATGCGATCACATGCCACCCGGCCATTGCCAGCGCCATCAGCGGCCGGGCCACGGTCGAGACACCGTAGCCGAACAAGACGACCGGCTTTCGCTTCCCGGTGGCATCGCTCAGCCGGCCGGACCAGATCTTTAAAAGGCTCGACACACTTTCAGCAACGCCTTCCATCAGACCAATATAAATCGCGGCGCTCGAAACAGATACCAGGCCTGTAAAAAAAACCGGCAGCAGCGGATAGATCATCTCGCTGGAGATGTCGGTAAAAAAGCTGACCACCCCGAGCATCAGGACATTTCCGGACAGCACTGTTTTCAAACCGTTCTTTTTACTACCGTCATGCATGTTATTCGATCACTGGCCTCCGGTTATCATCAGGTATCGGTCAATACCGCTGTCATGCGCATTGGTTTACCCGCCGGCATACTGCCGGCATTTTCAGTAAATTTCAGCTGCCCGCCCGAAGAAAAAATTGACAGCCAAACAGCTCCCAAAATGAACCGCTGATCCAGCACCCTGATTTCACAATTTTCAAATCAATTTCATGAAGTTCAAAAATATTTTCCCCAAAGGGCTTATCCGGCAACTGTCATGCAACCGACTTCAACACCTGTTAAACAGCATCCGCCGGGACCCCGAATTTGCAAAGGGACATTTTACCATTGGCAACCTTGACCGGGTTGAGGACAGATTAACGCGGAAATTGGATGGATAAGCGCAGGCCTCAAAAAACCATTCATGGATGGAAGCTACTTTGAACTCCGGCCGATATAACGGATGATGAGACGAACCAGGCATGATACGAGAACCGATCCGCTCATCACCACCAGAAGCACCGGCAGCCACAGGTATCGATGACAGGGATCATATTCACGGGCTACCGAAATACCTGTAAGGCCAAAAGCCACCACCAGGCACATAAATCCCGTCAACACCAGGTAAAAGCTTTCGGATTCATACCATGGAAAAATAATTTTCCGATAAACCGGACTTTTTTTAAACCGTATGCCCCCCCCACGGACCCCACAGAACCATCATGCCAGGGCTTCACAAAAAAGCCCGATTCATCCATTT
>JAQWFD010000034.1 GCA_028704555.1 Desulfobacterales bacterium | reverse complement strand
TGATCCAGAAAGGATACATGGTGGTGCTGGTATCAGGAAAAGCAGTCAGTAACAACCGGGATCTGTTAAATGGCCGATGGGATAAAAACGACACCAAGGACAGCGCCAACGTTGCCGACCTCGTGAGTCGGGGCAAGTGCCAGTTCTATGATGACCCAGGACCTGAAATCATGGCGCTTCGAAATCTGCTTTCATTTCGCAAAAGACTTAAGAAAGAAGAACACAGTATGCGAATGCGTATACGCAACAGTCTATTGGCCAAGTTTTTTCCGGAGATGGATCGCCACTGGGGCAGTGGGCTGGAAGAGAATTTGGCGATCATAAAATGGTATCTGGATCCCAAAAAAATAGCCGCCACTGAATTTGATACATTTGTCAACCATGTCACCACAACCGACAGGGGGTTACGGCAAACCCGTCGCTTGAGGACTATTTATGATGCCGCGGCAAACTCTGTGGGAATGCCGGTTACCGCCTCGGATCAGTTTGAGGCAAAAATGCTTGTGGAGAAACTTGTGAATGTCAGACTTCGAATCAGCAACACCATGGAGCAGATCAAAAAAATCAGCAGCTGTATGCCGGAAGAAAAACCGCTGCAAAGCATACCTGGTTTTGGCCCTTATATTTCCGCTCTGGTTATGGCTGTGATCGGCAATCCATTTCGTTTTAGTAACCGGAAGCAGGTCATCCGCTTGGCCGGGTTGGATTTAAATGCCAACCGTAGCGGGAAAACAAGTAACAGCGCTGTGCCGGTCATTTCAAAGCGGGGAGACGGGGATTTGAGGTATGGTCTTTATCAGGCCGCCCTGATAGCCTCTTACCATAACGAGCACTTTCAACGAATTTATCATCGGATGCTTAAATGTCGCGAGGCTGAGCGAGGTATCAAGACCAAAATGAGAGTAAAACTGGCCGCTAAAATGCTGATCATTGCCTGGACATTAATGAAGAAAAACGACGTATTTGATCCATCATATTTAAGCAGTTGAAGCTGTGTTCTGGACAAGAGCGCTTTCAAGACCGTTAAGATTTATATAATTTCGGGAGGGACAATCCGCGCCTTGTCCATACTTTTATGTCCGGTGAAACAGAGGCAAGCTCTGCTGGGGAGCAACTTGCCAAGGGATAGCCGGATGTGGGGAGCATTGAATAATGCACCTGGGGAAGCTGCTGTCGCGGCTTCCCGCTCCTCATATATTATTCAAGGTTTCCCACCCATGCCTTAAAAAAACCCATAAAATCAGAAAGAGCAAAGCGATACAATTTAATTAGTTTCGGCTTGAGAGCCCGATTAAGGACGTTGAGGCAAAAGACCTCGGGAGGGACAATAATGGGCCTCTCTTCTGAACCCTTGATGCTGGATAAGGAATGATGGGTGGTCATGCACCTGCATGAGATACCGGATAAACGTAACGATCAGCAACGGTGTTCGCCGAGAAGAGAAACTGCCGAAATACTTCTGCTATCTGCAGTCGGTGAGGTACGTCCTAAATTTGAAATGAAATGTAACTATCTGTTTATAAAGAAAATAAAAAAATCTTGACATAAGGGATATAGAATGTCCCTTTGTTCACCATATCGGCGATAACGCAGCAATGACCGCGGCAAGTGACATTGATGTTGTTGTTGAGCTTGGAAAAACGGATTTGTTCTATCTTATCGGGATAAAGCAGGAATTAAAGGAACAGTTACACAGAAAGGTGGATTTTATAAGATACAGGGATGGAATGAATGCCTTTTTGAAAAAAGGATAGATAATCACAAATCAAGGTTTGATCCAAGCTCCTGCTTCCGGCCCATCTCAATGCCCTTGTTCGGCAATTCTTTTTTCTCTTTTCTTAATTATAGGAATCAATGATCGCAAGGCGTCATTTACCGAGTTCTCATCCGGAAAAAATTCAGCTACTTCCGGAGCGATGAATACAACATTTGTTCCTTTTTTATATTCCTTAGCGTATTTACCCCTTACGCCCTTGCTGAAATCATATTCTTCAAGCATATCCGGATCATTAGACATCGTTTTCATAATATTTCCTTTCTTTTTTTGTTGCTTTTCTGGCACTGATAATCCTTATATTGTCTCCTCTTTCAGTATGAACGACAATCAACAGACAATTATCATAGGACATTCCAATAAGAATCAGTCTTTTTTCATCGCTTGAATGTAAAGGGTCATCTATGGTTAAGGATAAAGTATCTTTAAAAGCAGTGCTCGCCTCTTCAAATGACACACCATGTTTTTCCAGATTAGTTTTTGCCTTTTTAAAATCCCATTCAAAGATTAACATTTATTGATTCCCATTCCAATTGAGTGTCACCTTTTTGCGTATAAGTAGAAATTTCAATATTGTTTTATTATAGTCATACCCTTTCGAGATAACAACAGCAAAAAAAATGAACCTGCCCCCTTTTGCACTTGCTTGATCAGCCATTTAATGGGTGACACCAATTACAGAAAATCATCCTTATTGTCTGTCTGAATATGGTATCCAAGCGAACACCACCGGTATTGTTCCGGACGCTTAACAATGCCCGCCCGCAAAGGATTAAGATCGATGTATGCAAGGCAGTTTACCAGGGTCTCCCCTTTATCCACGATAACGCTTTTAAACCGGTCTCCCCAGAAATAGCCCCTGCGGTTATGCCGCTTATTATAAAAACGCGCAAATCCCACCTTGACCTCCCGGATAAATTCCGAAAGGCTGGAATATTTTGCCCGAAAAGCCGGAAGCTGCCCCGTGGCAAACACCCGATCATCTCCGTAAAACGCTTCATACCGCTTCTGAATCTGCTCATCTGAATACTTTGTTTCCGGTATCATCTTCGTCAGCAGGTGAAAATAATGATTGGACATAACGCAAAACCCAAGCACATCCAAAAAATAAAAGCTGCTCAGTTTGCGTATTGAATCCAGAAGATAGTCCTTTTCCGGAACTTCAAGAGGGAATCCGGGCAAGGCTGTACGGGAAATTACGTGGTAGATGGACGGGATATCAGTGCGAATAAATCGGGCTATACGAGGCATGGGGCGGACCTCCAAACAAGAGGATAAAGGACGGAATGGATACGTTGGGGGTGAATAAGGCGAAAATCAAACGGGTGGATTCGCTTAAAAAAACGAATAGCTAAATCGACAAAACATGTCAAGAACAGAGAACCTGTCCCTTAGTTCTCCTTTCATGCCAAAATCAGTAGACAGAAAAGCATCCTTATTATCAGTCTGGATGTGGTAACCCAGCGAGCACCACCGGTATTGCTCCGGTCGTTTTACCATGCCCGCCCGCAGAGGATTCAAATCGATATACGCCAGACAGTTCACCAGCGTCTCCCCCTTATCCACGATCACGCTTTTAAACCGGTCTCCCCAGAAATAGCCCCTGCGGTTATAACGCTTATTGTAATACCGTGCAAATCCAACCTTGATCTCCCGAACAAATTCCGAAAGGCTGCCGTATTTTGCCCGGAAAGCCGGTAGCAGCCCCCTGGCAAACACCCGCTCATCCCCATAAAATGCTTCATACCGCTTCTGGATCTGCTCATCCGAAAACTTGGTTTCCGGTATCATTTTTGTTAGGATATGAAAATGGTTGTCTAAGAGACAAAACCCAATAATTTCGGTAAAATAAAGTTTTGAAAACCGTTTGATCAGTCCCAGCAGAAAATCCTTTTCGACATCCCCTATCGGAAAACCGTCCAGGGCTGTCCGGGACATGACATGATACACGGCGGTTTCGTTGGAAACGATCATTCGTGATGTTCTCGGCATTTCTTATTCCCCTCTTTTATATCGTTTCTTTGAAATCATCTCCCTTTAGACCTAACAAGCGTATCCTTTTATGTCTATCATAATTTACCTGTCCCAGTTTTTCTTTATTTTCCCCCTCTCGATGAGTAAAATCTGTAACGCCTTGATATTAAATATAATAATTTTTTATTAAAAATAATTTGACAGGAGGATTATAGAATGTCCCCATTTTTCCCTTAACAAAAAAAAGACCCCCAACTCCGAAGAGAGTCAGGGGTCTTGAGGCTTTCACCTACATCCCGCACCGAGGCGCGATGGATGTCTTCTCCGGGAAGGGAGATTAGGCGATGTCAGCGTACAGGATGGCGTTCGCAGTAGCGGTGGTAGCAGCACCAACTTCAACCAGCGAACCAGCACCGGTGACACCAATCAGCTGAATCATAACGTCATCAGTGCCGTTCTGGGCATACACATAGGTGTCGCCGTCGAACTCAAAGGCCAGAATCTCGCCGTCAGTAGCAGCAACAGCAGCGGCTTCCGCCACCCACTCAGCCAGCGTATCGACTGCAGCCACGCCAGCACCGGACAGGGTCAGGATACCGTCGTCTACCGTGTAGGTCACACCCGCAGCCACACCAGCACCGGTGGCGTCCACTTCAGCAGCGATAGCTTGGTCAGCGCCAATACCATCAGCCTCCAGATCAAGGCGGAGTACGCTGACATTGTCGCCACCAGCCGTCGCCGACTGGAAATGGCCATCATCCGTCGTCAGGTCGGTTGCCGTCGTGATAGCGGCAGACAGACCAAAGTTAGTGACTGCATCGAATGCGGTCGTGGTGGATTCGCTCAGAGCGGCAGTATCGTAAGAAGTAATCGTCACGATGTCACGACCCGTGCCAACATTGATCAAGTCAGCCTCACCAGCGCCGACGATGACGTCGTTACCAGCGCCGCCGTTGATTTCATCAGCGAAGGCGTTGCCGGTGAAGAAGTCATCACCCGAACCGCCGGTAATCTGAACACCTTGAGTGGCGTTGGTCACGTCGATGGTCACGCCAGCAGTCGAGTCGCTTGCATTAACGATGTTCAGGGCGGTGAAGTTGGTCGTGTCTTCAACGATGGAGGTCGCCACATCAGCATTGACTGTGATGGTATCGATACGGTCGCCGTCTTCTATGGAGATCACGACGTTCTCGCCACCACCGGAGGTGTCGGTATCCGGATCTGTAACGATAATGTTGACCGTTTCAACGAAATCAACCGAAACGTCAGCAGTGAACACGTCAGCAGCCAAGCCATCGAAATCAGCATTCACTTCGATGTTCACCACATCGTCATTTGAGCCAGCAGTCGAGGCACCATCGACAGCGGCAATGATCGCGCCACTTGTGACGTTTGCAGTTACCAGCGCTGCCTGATCGTAAGCGATGGTGTTACCACTTTCGATGTCCACGGTACCGGCAGAAGCAGCACCCACTTCCAGGCTCAGGCGGGTTGCGCCGCCAAAATCAGATAGGGTGAAGTTATTGGCCAAGGCGTTGGTGATTGCCAAAGTCTCAATACCGGACAGGATTGCGTCGGCATCCAGAGCGCCTGCCACAGCAGTTGCGACATTCAGGGTGTCGGTGCCATCACCACCAGCGATGGTTACGCTGTCGATCAGGTCGTCAACCGTGATGCTGTCATCACCCGCACCGCCATCAATGCTGGCTGCATCGCCATTAATCAGACCGATCACGGAGATGGTGTCATCGCCGCCACCCAGAGTGATTGTCGCAGTAGCGGTCGCGTTGAGAGTGACAGCCGTCAGTTCGTCGTCAGCGTCACCCAGTGTCACAGCGCCGTCTTCGTTCAGAGTCAGGGCATTAATCACAACACCACCGGTAGCGGTACTGGTCAGGATATCTAGAGCCAGGCTAGAGGCGGTAATTTCCAGGCTGCCGGTACCGGAGATGACAACATCCGTCAGATCAGTCGACGTGATGTCGTCCAGAGTGTTCTCCCCAGTAGCCACAACATTGATGGCTTCGAAACCGTCAGTCACACCATCGCCAGCTTCAACCGTACCAGCATCGGCGCTGGACAGGTTAAGGGTCACGGCGTCAGCAGCACCGGACACCACGCCGTTGGCGAAATCAACGGTAAAGTCGATGCCAGTGCCAGAGCCTTGATTCACAGCAAGAGCAGTCAAAGCCGCAACGTTGTTCACCGTGACATTACCAACCGGACGCAAGGCAGTAATGGTGGTCACACCAGTCCAGCCAGATGCATCAAGCACAAGCCCGGCAGGCGTTGCGTCAGCATTGCGCAGGGAAACGTTTTCGATGTCGGTCAGGTCGACAACCGGGGTAACACCGTCATTGCCGAAAATAGCGTTCAGGGTGTCAGTACCCGCGCCGCCGTTCAGGTTGTCACCGGTGGTGAAGGTCGTGTCGGTAGCAACGTAAGTGTCGTTACCGGACGTACCGGTGAAGGCAGGGGCGGTATCAAGATCAGCAGTGAGCGTAAAGGTCTCACCCTCAACCGCGGTCGTCGTATCACTCGAGGCTACCTGCTCACTTGCCGGAACTGCCGTTACCGCGATGGCTTCATCTTCGCCGTATGCGATATAATGACCCAGAGCGGTCAAACCGGCAGCTGCAAACGCAGCCTGAACGTCGGCAGCGGTCTTGGCGGCCCATTCGGTCGCGGTCGCCGTATCGGCCTGAAGGGCCGCCAGCTTGGATGCAAGGTAGCTGGATTCATCAAACGCATTGGAAGGGTTGACCCCTTCGGCGGAACCGTACTGCAGGTAATGCTGATACGCATCTCCGGTCCAGGCAGCTTCGAAAGCGGCCTGAGCAGCTTCAACGGTCATGTAATTTCCCGCATCGAACATGGCGGTTGCTTTGGCCAGTTTGTACTCGGCCGCATTAAAATAGGCATTGGGAGCCAGGTTTTCGGCATACCCGTACTGGCTGTAATGCTCTTCAGCGGTAAGCCCGTAGACGTTCTGCAGAACCGTCTCAAGAAAAGCAGCGTCCTTGCCGACCCATTCGGACTCGGTCGCCTGCAGCGCCGTCAGTTTCTCACCAAGGTAATACGCCTTATCAAATCCTTGTAATGCCATCTAAATTCCTCCTGATTATTCATGTTAAAAGCTTTGCGGCCCTGTGCCGCGACCTAATGTGTATAACTTTATAAAATGACAAACAAAATTACAAACAAAATATTTTCAACCGGCAGCAAAACGCCGGCCCGCATCAATTTCATGGTGCCTCATGGCGCGCAGATCAACTTGACAAACTGGTCCGCGCAGACAAAGACTTCCCCGGCCGCGGAAACGGTTTCTGCTTCGGCCCTGAAAATATAATTTCGATTGGTTTCCAGGGTTACCGAAAAATGACCGGCATTATCGGTAGCCGTACTTTTTACAAGGTTCAGGGCCTCGTCATAAACCTGAACCCGTTGATTGGCCATCCCCTCTTCCGGGGAATAAACGGCATTTCCATCCAGATCCTTAAAAAATATCCCGTAGATTCTTGAAACGCCGGTATCCGCCGGCGGATCTGTCCCTGCATCCAGGCAGGCAACGCCGGTATCAAAATCCGTCCCCGAAACAAAGGAGATACCGACCCCTGCCGCCTGATACTCACCGCCAAAGACTATGGCACCTTCCGGATAGCCGGCCAGTTCGTCAAGGATCAGCGATGAGACAAACCGGTTGACGGCAAAAACGGCATCGCCTTTGGGAAGGACCGTGATCTGCATGGATTCAGCTGTATTGGGCCACTCATATCCGTAATATGCCATCCGCTCCACGGGTGTCATCGTAAAAGCCAGCGGTTGGGGGTAATCGCCGTGGAGCATGAAAAACGCGCCGGCCCGGGCCGAAGCGTTGAGATCGGAATTAAAGAAAATCGGCGGGTAATCATTGGCGAACACATCCAGCAGCCCCCAGTTTTCTTCCATGAGCGGTAAAAGGTCCGTTTCAATATAATGCCCTGCGGCCCGGGGTTCTGCCCGGACCTGGTTGATCATGTTCAGCACCTGAACCTCGGAGGTCAGGATCGATGAGCCCAGGCAGATTGTTACAAACCATCCGTTCTGCCCGTTTTCAGTCACCCCGCCCCGGATGGAGATACCGGCGAAGGCATAATCTTGAGAAAGAAGGTGGGCCGGGTTGTTTTCTTCGATCTCTTTTTTCAAAAGGTTGTCAATAATGATCGTGCATGCCGCCCTGACCGGCATGTAATTGAAAAAAGAGAGCACCCCGCCGGTTTGCGCCGTGCGGGCAAAGTCATGGGCCGGTTCCGGAACAGGGAGCTCCTGCGCCGAATTGTTTTCCGCAACCGCCAGGGCGTTGAGATATTCATCCGCCTGCCATGGCGTAAAAGCGGTTTCCGCGAAAATCGATCTTTGTTTCAAAAACTCGCTGTCATACCCCAGATCCTGCGCGCAGGAAAAAGGAGCGGTTCTGATATAGTTGATCCGCTCGAGAAGCCAGGCCTCATCCTCCGAGGTATCGGCCAATACCGGGCTGCAGATCAATGCGGTCAGGCACAGCAGGGTTAAAAATATTTTAAGGGGCTTTGGCATATGAATCACGTCAGGGTTAAGGGTTAATGTTTAAAAGACTTAAAGAAGCAAAAGGTGTGCCAGACGGGCAGGATTGAGTAATTTAAACCGGGAAGGTTGGGTTTAAAGGCTTTCGGGTCACCCGGAGTCAAAACGAAAGTCAAACGCGCTGGTTATTTCCGACCAGTTTTTGTCCGATTGAGCCGACAGCTACCATTTCATTTTTATTGCCACACCCGCATTGAACGCGTTGCCGCTGATCACGGAGTACAGCCCCGGTGTTTCATACCGGGTATCGGCAAGATTTTTTACAAACACATCCACCTCAAACGGAAAGAGGTTTCTGATCCGGGCGTTCAGATCCATGGTCCAGGCCCCGGAACATTTTGTGTGGACATCTTCCACCGGGTTGTAAAAGGCCCTTTCGGAAAAATAGTGAACCTCGGGGATGAGCCGGATATTTCCGGTCACATCCCATTCGGCCCGGGCGTTGAACAGAACATCGGAGCCCGTATTATACCCGTAATCAAGCTGCTGATAATGATCAAAGCGGGATCCGTCCGAATCCACATAGGAGTAGTCATTGTATAAATAGGTTTCATCAGGGCCGGTATTGTCCAGCACCGTCAGGTTGCCGGAAAGGGACAAACCATCCAACAGCTTAAAATCGCATTCCAGTTCGGCACCGTAAATGGTCTGGCGGTTTGCAATGGAAAGGCCGGCGCCGGCGTAGCGGTCTTCGATCACATGATTTTCAATCCGGTTTTGAAAAAGGGTCAGCCCGATATTGCGCTTTTTATCCGGTTTCCACGCGACCTGGAAATTAAGGCTGTCTATCTTTTCAAGCAGGATATCTTCCTGTTCGGCCACCTGCGCGGCAAACGGCGTCCGGTAGGCCGTTCCATATGCGGACTTGACCACCCAGTCGGAATAAAGATCCCAGAGCCCGCCAAAATTGTAACTTATTTTATCTTCAAAGCGGTCGTGCCGGTCGTTTCTCACGCCGGCCCACAGTTCAACATTTTTAAATTTATGCCGGTACTGGCCAAATACGGAAGAAAGGTCATTTTCATAATCCACGGTCTCAACTTCCGGCGTAAAGTAAAGATTATCTTCATCCAGGTAGTCGGGGAAAAATCCCTTCCATACCGGGATATCGGAAAATTTTGTTTTTCTCTGTGAAATGCCGGCGGTTAAAAGCCCGTTTGAGGTAAACATGGACCGGTCATAGATCAATTCGGCATAAACGGAATTTTCCGCCGGGTCAAATTCACGGTCAATGATCTCATGGTGCAGCCGGGTTTGGGTGTAATAGCCGGTCAGGCGTATCTTTGAAGCCAGGTCCACGTCTTTTGAAAGTTCCAGTTTAAACGTTTCCGTGGGGGCGGACAGGCGCTCTTCCCACACAAATTCATCTGCCCCGTCCGAAACGGAAAAATGTTTTGTATTATCCGAAAGCCGTGCAGACAGGGTCAGCCATTGCTTGAATGAAACGCTGGAATAAAGCTCAACATACCGGGAATCTGCCGGCATTTCCTGCCCGAATCTGTCTTCGGGCGCAGCAGGCCCGCCGCCTTCATCCCAGAAGCTGACGACATTATATGCGGTGTCATCCTCCCGGGAAACTCTTCCGGATAAGGAGAAAAACAAATCCCATGGACCCTGATCACAGCCATAATTCAGGTAAGCATCCCGTGCTTCATCATCCGATGAAACCCTGGCGCCGGTCTCAAATCCCTGCAGATCCTTTCCGGTCAGGGGCACGGCATTGACAACCCCGGCAAAGGCATCCGGCCCCCAGAGAACGGAACCGGCCCCCCGGACAATCTCGATTCTTTTAACCGGCGCAAGGGAGGTTTCATGGTCAATCAGGTGAAATGATTTATAGGCGCCGGAGCCCATGGGAACCGTATCGTACAGAAACAGCGCCGAATCCTGAATTCCGCGAAGATACGGCACGCTGCCCTTTTCCGTCTGTTCGACAGAAAAGCCCGCCGATTCGGCAAGCGCCTCGGCAATGGTCGTGACCTGTGTCTGATCCATAGTTTCCCGGGTCATCACGCGCACAATGGCAGGCGCTTTGCTTGCAGCTTCTTCCTTCCTGGAAGCAATGGAAATCACTTCAAGGTCCTCCCCCACAAACATCAACATGGTATCAGAAGCCTGGATAACTGATACGGCAAATATCAGCAGAAACAAAACAGCGCCACACATATGTCTGCAAAATATCTTCATCGTTATATCATAACCATTCCGGGTTTCGGTTCACCCATCAACCTTGAACCTTTGCGGTATTGTTCCTTGAATCTCATTCATCTGACCTTTGGTCCGGTCATTCAGCAGGTCTTTCATCAGGTCCGTCATCAGATTTTTCCTCAAGATTTTTCAAAAACACCCTGAACTTCGCCCGGCTCATTCCCAGCAGTTTTGCCGCCGATGTCTGGTTGTTTCCGGCCACCTCCAGCGCCTGTTTGACAAGGCTCTCCTGCACCTGCTGCAAACTGACGCCCTGAGGCGGAAGCTTTACAATTCTGAAGGTCTGACTGGCCGGTTGCGCCACCTTTAAAAACGAGAACGTATCCGATGTCATCCTGCCGGTCTTCCGGGTCAGGATCACCCCCCGCTCAATGACGTTGGCCAGCTCACGGACATTGCCGGGCCAGGGATATTCCATGAGCTTTTGAACTGCGTCCTGCGTAATTTCATAATCTCGTTCATGGGCGAACTTTTTCAGGAAATGTATTGTCAGAGGCACAATATCCTCTTTTCTCTGGCGCAACGGGGAAAGTTCAATCGGAAACACGTTGATCCTGAAAAAAAGATCCTGACGGAATTTGCCCTGGTTCACCATGGTCTCGAGGTTCCGGTTGGTAGCGCATAAGACCCGGACATCAACCGGAATTTCCCGGTTTCCACCCACCCGGTGAAACTGCCTTTCCTGAAGCGCTCTCAGCAGCTTGCCCTGGGATTCCAGAGGAAAATCTCCAATCTCATCCAGAAACAGGGTGCCTCCGGTGGCAAACTCGAACTTGCCCTTTCTCCTTTCGGAAGCACCGGTAAAGGCGCCCTTTTCATAGCCGAAAAGCTCCGATTCAACCAGATTGGGCGAGATCGCGGCACAGTTGACAGGAACAAACCTGCACCCGTTTCGATGGCTCTTTCTGTGAATATACCTGGCAATCAGCTCTTTGCCGGTGCCGGATTCACCGGTGATGAGAACCGGCGTATTCACCGAAGCCACAGTCTCTGCCAGGTCGAGCGCCTCCTTCATTTTCCGGGATCGCAGGATAATATCATGATCGTTATCCGCTTTTTTAAGCGCCTCTTTCATCTCCTGGTTTTCAGAGATCAGGCGTGAAAGCTTCAGCGTTCTTTCTACAGCGGTAAGAATCTGCTCTTCACTGAAGGGTTTTGTAATATAATCGGCACCCCCGTTCCGCATCATTTCCACTGCTGAATCAATGGTTGCAAAGGCGGTGATAAAAATCACGGGGGTAAGGATATTCTCTTCTTTCATCCGGGCAATCAGCTCTCGTCCATCCATTTCAGGCATTTTTATGTCTGAAATTACCATGTCATAGGTATTGGCATACAGCTTTTCCAGCGCCTGGTTTCCATCTCCTGCCTTATCCGTCGAAAATCCCTTTCTCTCAAGCATCATGGAGAGAAGGTTTCTCATTTTTTCTTCATCATCAACTATGAGTAAGTGCGCCATTTATCTTATCAACCTTCAACTTTGAGCTGATCCACCGGACTGTATAATGGTATCATTATACGAAAACTTGCACCGCCGGCCTCCGAGTTCTTTACGCAAATGCTTCCTTCATGGGCTTTTACCACCTGATCCGCAAAGGCAAGTCCCAGACCCGTACCTTTTGCCTTTCGGGTATAAAACGGCTCAAAAATTCTGCCGGCGCTCTCGCTGTCAATACCGGGGCCCTGGTCCCTGACCGCAACCTCCCAGTGCGTTTTACTGATGTGCACGCAAATAAAAACCTTTCCCGTGTTGGGGCCTGCTTCCAGGGCATTTCTGACCACATTGCTCAATGCCCGGGAAAGACGGTCGGAATCCGCCTCTGCAAAACAAGGTTCGGCAGGGATTGAGGTAATAATTTTTTGTTCATCTGAAGCATATTGAATCTCAAATCCGGTGACCACCTGTTCCACCAGTCGGTTAAGATCCGTTAACGCCAATCGGGGTTTATCCGGCCGGGCATAGATCAAAAAACTCTCGATCAAATCATTGAGCCGGGTCACTTCCTCTTCGGCATACGACATAAACAGGTTATCATCCGGAATCATTAAATCTTTTTTAAGCATCTCCATGGAGCTTTTAATAATTGCCAACGGATTTTTTACTTCATGGGCAATCATCATGGAAAACTTGCCGAGTTCAGCCAGGGCCTCCTGCTTAGCCATTTTTTCATGCGCCCGGATCAGGGCGTTGCGGCCTTCCTCAATGGAATCGAGCATTTCATTAAAGGCACGTGCAAGCTTTCCCGTTTCAGGAATGGAGCCGGGGACCGCCCGCACAGAGTTGTCCCCGCCGGAAACTTTTTTTGCAACGGCGGCCAGGGATATGACCGGAGAGACAAGAGAGCGGGATATAAAAAAAAAGATTACACAGAAGACTGCCGCCAGTACCAGCGCCGTCAGAACGAATCTGAGCTGCATGGCCTTCAGTAGAGAATTAATTCCCTCCCGGGTATATTTAAGCCTCACAAGGCCGATCATCTCTTTTTTTGCAGATGAGCCGACCCCCGGGTTCAGCTCATTGATCTGGCTTAAGACAACCGGTCTTTCCACTGTTTCAAAAGGAGGAGAGAAATTCACCGCCTCCTTTACAAGTGTTTCCCCTGCGCCGTTTTCAATCTCAACCGCTGCAATATCCTTTTCGTTCAGGAGACCTAATGCCAGGCCCTTAAGCAGATCCTTTTCGTCTATGAGAATGCCAAGCTCCGCATTAATGGCAAGATTGGCAGCCATATAATCCATACGCTGCTCAAAGCGTAATGTCACAAACCGGTTGATCATCCCGAGACCAAAATATCCCAGCGCAAACGTAGAGGCGCTGATGAGAAACACCGCAGCCATCAGCAGCCGTTGATGAATCCCCGCATTTTTCAAAAGATTCATATTCATAACGGTTCCGGGTTGATTTCCGAATCCTCCGGGCTTTGAACCCGGATACCCAGTTTTTTTGTTATCTTAAAATTAATCTCTTTACGGAATACGGGCGGCGCATCGATGCAGGAACCTGTCTCTAAATAGGCGGTGACCATTTCAGCCGTCTGGATTCCAATGGTTCTGTAATCAAATTCAAAGGAAAAAAAAGCCCCGGAGTTGATAAAAAAACGATTGTACCCGCTCACCCCTTTATTGTGGTACAAGCCCTGCTTTATAATGTACTGAACAATTTTTTCGGAAATCACGGTCTCATCCGGAATCAGCCAGATACAGTCAATCCGGTCCCAGTTTTTCTGCAGCACCCCGGGAATCATTTGCTTTGAATCAACCCTCATGGGAACAATTTGCTTACCCTGGTGAGTGGCGGCTTCAACCGCCTTTTCATAAAAATCTGCGTTATACCTGCTGTCAAAAAGAAGCCCGATATGTTCAAGTTCGGGAAAAGTCCGGACAATTTCATTGATCTGAACAGGCACCGGTATTCTGAGTGAAACGCCGCACCCGACAGAGTTATCGTTCATAAACTCTTCCGGATTCAGAACAGCCGTGTATATCTTTTCGCCCGCGTACCGGTCCATTGCCCAGACAAGCGCGCCTGCCTCAGGCCCGATGGCCACACACAGGGAATAGCCTTTTTCAAGCAGTTCATTTTTTATATCTTCCGAATTACTCCCGGAATCCGACAAGAAATAAACCGCTGCGATGGCTGTTCCATTCTGCTCAATCCCTTTGACCATGCCTTCAAGGACTTCAACATACGGCCGGATTCTTTTGGACACCACCACGGCGAGCCGGTGCTCAGCGCAAAAAGCGTCATCGGCAACAATCACCAGGGGGCAGAACAGAATAAGCCCGTAACAAACCCAGTATTTGAAATAGTGTCGATTCATATCAGCGGCGCATCAGAAGCAAATGTTTATAACGGAATCGAGGCCTTCTTCAATTCCCGATGGAATAGTCAAGCAGCACCTTCGATAGCTGAAGGGCATGAAGGGTGTCGATCATGTTGATCTCGGCGCGGGAGAGGCGCAGTTCGGCATCGAGCAGGTCATTGAGTGAACTCACGCCCAGTTCCGCCGAACGGCTGGCCAGCTGATAGGCTTCGCGGGCCTCTATAAGACTGTCGTCGGCGTTGGTCAGGCGGGCCTGAGACTCCTTCAGCTGTTGATAGCGGGTCTTTACCTCGGTGCCGATGGCGTGGCGCTGATTGATCTGCTGATTCTCCAGGCGCTGAACCGCCAGGCGCTGACGCCGCCAGGCAAACAGGGTCCGTCCGCCCTGAAAGGGCCTGATGCTGACATTAAACGAAACGCTGTAGTAGTCGCGCTCATCATCGCTATAGCGGGCATCATCATAATCGCGCTGGTAATCGGTCCAGGCGGCATCAAGCTCCACACGGGGCAGATTCCGGGCGGCGATGGTGCGTAAATCCTGACGGGCCATCTCGATGTTCAGCAGCGCCATATTCAGTTCAGGACGCTGGTCAAGGGCTGATTGCACACAGGCATCGATCGGCATGCAGGGCTCGGTGATCTGCTGTTGCAGGCTGCCGGTGATATCGAAGGGTTCGTCGCTGTCCAGAGCGAGCCATTCTTTCAGACGGGCCCGGGCAATGGCCAGACGGGATTCGGCGCTGATAAACTGCTGCCGGGCGTTGGAGAGTTCAACCTCGACCTCGAGCAGGCGCAGGCGCGGCGCCAGTTCCTGCCGGCACCAGGCGGCGGCGATATCCCGCTGAGTTTCCAGGCGCCGGATAGATCCGTCCCATTTTTCGACCTGAGCCGTGGCCTGCAGAATATCGTAAAAGCTGGTCTGGATCTCCCGCACCAGCTGCTTCTGCATGAATTTTAATTCGGATTGTCGATATTGCCTGGACTGGCGCGCTCTTTTTAACCCGGCCACGCCGGAAAGACCGGCAAAAACCGGCTGGGACAGCCGGTAGCTGTAGCTGTTGCTGTCCTGATCCAGATAATCGGAATCGCGCTCATCGCTGCTGCCGTTGCTGAGCTGATTGAAGCCGTAGCTCATGCTGAATGTGGGAAGAAAAGCGCCCCAGGCTTCTTTAATCCCCTCACCCGCTTCATCGACTGCGAGGCGGTAGGCTTTTATTTCCGGATTATCCGAAAGCCCCCGATCGATGCATTCCTGCAGGGTTAACGGGGACGCGAACGCCGGGGCACAAAAAAAGAGCAGAATAATTGTCAGAAATAATCTCATAACATTTCGTTTCACCTTAACACCGATTTTCACAGATTGGATTGATTGCCAAAGAATTCGGGATGTTAATTTTCCCGAAGCGCCCGGTCAAAATTTTCTTTTAACGGTTCCAGTGCGTAATCCAGCACCGTACGCGGTTTGGTACGTATATACACCGCCGCGGGCATGCCGGCGGTCAGGTAAAGGTCGTTGGCTGCCAGTTCTTCTTTATCCAGCTGGATATGCGCCACATACGTGGGTTGCTCACCGTAGGGGGTGCGCTGCATGATTCTGTCCGCGGAGATGTAGACCACGGTTCCGACCACCTTGGGCGTGGTGCGCTGACTGAATGCCAGCAGTTGAACGTCGGCCGGCTGTCCTTTAAAGACATGGGTGATATCCTTGACCATGATCCGGCACTCGATGATCAGCGGGCTGTCTTTGGGAACGATATCGAGCAGGGGTTGTCCCGGACTGACCACCCCCCCGGCGGAGTGGACCTGAAGGGCGACCACTTCACCGCTGACAGGCGCCGTAACGGTCAGCCGCTGACGGGCATCGTCCAGAGGAAGCAGCTGCTGCTGCAGATCGTAGATGCGCTGGGCCACTTCAGACTGACGGGTCACCGCCTGCTGGCGGTAATCATTGTCAAGCGCGTTGATGCGCAGCTCAAACTCGGCGATCCGCTCCTTGAGTTCTGCCCGTGATCCGTGTATCTGGGCCTTGATACCGCGATGCTCGGCCAGCGCCCGGCGCAATTCCAGAATGCGGGTTTTATCGATATAATGATCCTTGTACAGGACCAGCTTGGCATCGAGTTCCTCCTGCAGGGCGTCGATAATCTGCTGCTCGGCGACAAGACGGCCATCGAGGCTGATTTCCTGCTCACGCAGCTGATCGATCTGCTTTTCGAGAAGGGCCGTCTGATTTTTTAGCGCTCTGCGACCCGATGTAAACACCTTGTTGGCCGATTTGACCAATTCGTCAAATTTGACTTGAGCCACAACGATCGATCGCTCCGGCCATTGCGGGGCTGCGGCCAGTTCCTTTTCCGCATCAAGTCGGGCATTTTCGATCAGCGTTGCCGTCAGCTGCAGATTCAGTTGGTCGATGGCGGCCATGACACGGGCATTTTCGAGCAATATCAGCGGCTGCCCGACTTCAACCTTGTCTCCGTTACGAACCAGAATCTGCCGGACGATACCGCCTTCAAGATGCTGTACGGTTTTACGCTCGGTATCCACCCTCACCTCCCCGGATGCGATAACGGCGCCGGTAATCTGGGCCAGCGTCATCCACAGCCCGCCGATACCGAAAAACACGCCGACAATAATAAGACCGGCGGCAATAATGCGGCGGCTGTCGGCAAAACCAATGTTCAGGTTGTGCGGCGGGATGGTTTCATCCTGAATCTACTCATAGTCTTCTCTGGTGATACGGTTGCGCCCCAGCAAGCGGCGGAACGGATTGAATTGGAATCGGTTCTGTTTCATATATCCCGTTTAATAATTATTTGGTTATGGATCAGCTGCCGGAATGGCTATTACTTAAACTGCCGGGGTTTTATGCTTCCGGCTTCAGCTTTCAGCCTTTTTTTACGAGGCAGCCCGTTGCTGACTCTGCACTTCTATCAGCTTCTGGAACACGGCATCGCGGGGTCCGAACATAGCCAGTTGCCCGGCCCTGAGCATGAGAATTTTATCGACACCAGACAGCAGGGCGGGTTTATGAGAAACTACCACTAAAGTGGACCCCTGTGCTTTCAATTGAGCCCAGGAGTTCAATAACGCCTTCTCTCCCTCGTCATCCAGATTGGAATTCGGCTCATCCAGCACCACCAGCCTGGGGCCGCCATACAGCGCCCGGGCCAGGCCGATTCGTTGGCGCTGCCCCCCGGACAGGACAACGCCCCCTTCGCCGATACGGGTATCATATCCCTGGGGAAAATTGAGAACCAACTCGTGAACGCCGGCCTGACGGGCGGCGGCAATCACCTTTTCGGAATCCACCTCACCCAGGCGGGCGATATTGTCGGCGACGGTGCCGGTGAACAGCTCCACATCCTGAGGCAGATAACCGATATGCGGCCCGAGTTTTTCCTGATCCCATGTGTAGATATCCGCGCCATCCAGGCGGACCTTGCCGCCGCTGGAGGGCCAGATTCCCAGAAGAAGACGGCAGAGTGTGGATTTTCCCGCGCCCGAAGGCCCGATCAGACCCAGAGATTCACCGGGCTGCAGGGCAAAATTAATATCACGCAGGATGTATGTCCCCTGCAGGACAAATGTGACATGTTCGGCCGTCAACTGACCGTGAGGATCGGGCAGATCCATGCCTGCCGCAGTGCCGGGCCTTTCAAACAGCGCCTCCAGCCGTTTCCATGCCCCGCGGGCTTCGACCATCATCTTCCAGGATCCGATACCGCTTTGTACCGGCGCCAGTGCTTTGCCCATAATGATGGAAGCGGCAATCATACAGCCGGCGGTCGCTTCCCCTTTGAGAGTCAGCCAGGCGCCGACACCGTAGATAAACACCTGCATGGACTGACGCAGCCAGCCGGACAGGGACTGAACCAGACCGGCCTTTCGGCTGGCATGGGTCTGGAGTTTTATGACGGTATCGTTAAAGCCCTGCCAGCGGGCCGTGACGCCCCCCAGCATTCCCATGCTGCGGACGGGGCCAGCATTCCGGCGGGCGGTTTCGACAAATCTCGAGGAAAACCCGCTCACGACATTCGCGGCATCGAGGGGCTTTCGCGTCACTTTTTCGTTAATTAAGGCAAAAATAATGAGCAGCACTGCACCCCCCGTGGCCACAAGCCCCAGCAGCGGATGCAATATATAAATAACCGCCAGAAACAGCGGCGTCCACGGGATATCGAACAGGGTAAAGATGGCATTGCCGGCAAAAAAATTACGCAGGGTGTTCACATCGCGCAATGTGGCCTGATTGGGCTGCATCCCGGCCAGGGCCGCCTGCTTTAAAATGTTGTCCAGGACATCACGGCTCAGGGCGATATCGATAGCCACACCGCACCGGACCAGCAGACGCGAACGGACAAACTCCAGCAACGACATGACGATCAGCGACAACACCGCAGCGACGGTGATGGCATACAGGGTCGGCATGCTGTAGCTGGACAGAACGCGGTCGTAGATCTGCAGCATATAGATTGGAAAGGTCAGTTGCAGGATGTTGATAAAAAGGCTGAAAAAACCACCATATACCAGGTAGCCCCGCCACTGCTTAAGATACTTTTTCATTCAGTCAGTTCCCGTCGTTTTTTTGTAACATAACAAATTTTCAGATATTCTGTCCGGGGTCAAGAAAAATATTCCCGGACACCCGTTTCCGATGCATGAATCCTGATACATTGCATACATCTTCTGTCATATGAAGCTTTTTTTCATCCGAAGCAGCGGCTGCTCGAGAAAATACCAGGAAAGGCTTACGCAAATGAGCGTAAGCAGAGCGGCAATGACGATACGTTGCCCGTGTGACAGACTTGTGCACCCTGAATTCAGAAAATAGATAATAGGATAGTGCCATAAATAAAGGCCGTAAGAAACGCGCCCTGTCCAAATGAGCGACGGACGGCATAACAGCTTGCCCATGAAGGCTTGCGGGTGGTTGACCAGTTCAAGAATCACGATGGAAGCAGCAAAAGCGACAATGCCGTACTGCCACCGGTAAAGTTCCGGCGTCTGCCAGTTGGCGGTTACGATAAGCGCCCCGAGCGCCAGAGCGGCAACCCAGTGGCCGCCAAGTGCCACAAAACGGAACCGCCGCTGCCAGCCGCTCAGATAACCGGCGTTCCAGAGAGAGGCCAGCAGACAGCCGGCCAGCAGCATATCCGCACGGCACCCGAAACCGTTGTACACCCGATCCCAGCTTGCCCCCTGATTCAGGAGGCAGAGCCTCCATCCCCAGGAAATAAACAACAGGGCGGCTATCGCCAGAATGCGCCGGAAAACATGCAGGCGCAGCATCAGAATCAGCATCAGCGGCCATAGCGCGTAAAATTGTTCTTCGATCGATAGCGACCAGCCGTGCCCCAGAATAGCCGGGCGGTGAAGGTCGAAAGCACGGGTCCAGTTGGCTGCGTAAAACAAAACCATAAAGGCATCCTGCAAATGGCGCAGCTGGTCTATGGGATTGGGAAAATACCAGTAGCAAAACGCCACAAACACGACCAGCATCAGAAGCAAAGCGGGCATTAAGCGTAACAGGCGACGCATATAAAAATGTCTGAGGCTAATTTTGCCGTAATTCTGGTGCTCCTGCAACAACAGGACTGTAATCAGAAAACCGCTGAGAACAAAAAAAATATCTACCCCGATAAAGGCCCCGGAGAAACCCGGCATGTCGGCATGAAACAGGAAAACCAGCAAAACGGCAATACCCCGCAACGCATCCAATGCAGGGAGGTGACCGGTCAATCTGGGGCCGGGATGGCCATCAACTTCTGCAAGATGAGGATGGGAGGCCATGACCCCATATTCAGCGCTTTGAATCCGACTCATTGTGCCACGCAGAATCCGTCACCGCGGGAAGCATTGTTCATAACATATTCGATAAACATCTTTGAATAATAAGGATCACCAGCAGCAAAAAGCTTTGCGTGACGCTGCATCATATAGCCGGCTTCAGATTCAGCCCTGGCGCGGTGTTTCTGCAGAGAATCACACCCCCTGGATATTGATTCATAATGGTATGCTTCACAGTATGGCGTAAGTACATTTATAAAGCCAGACTCATAAAGGCGAAGACAGAGGTCAACATCATTATACGAGATTGGCAGATGTAGCTCATCCAATCCGCCAAGCTGAGCATAAAGATTTTTTTTAATCATCAAACAGGCCCCGGTAACGGCACTGATATTTTGTAACAAAAATGGAAATCCTTTTTTGCCGGCAAAATCCCCGGGGCATCCATTGTAAAGGTGACCGGCCAATCCATTCAAGCCAAGCATGGTTCCTGCGTGTTGAATTGTGCCATTCGGATAATAGAGCATCGCCCCTACGGCACCGACTTCAGGCCGGCAGGAATGTTCCAGCAGGGATTGCAACCAGTCGGGTGTAATGATTTTAATATCATTATTCAACAGGACAAGATGTTCACCCCCAGCATGACTCACGGCGTAATTGTTGATTTTGGAATAATTAAACGGGATATTATATTCTATAAAGCGTACCCTCGAATCACGCTGTTCAAAATGGCACATAGCTTTATACACATCCGGGTCGGTGCTGTTATTGCTGATTCCTATAATCTCGTAGTTGGAATAAGTTGATCGGCTTAAAATGGTGTTAAGACACATCTTCAGAAGATCGGGTCTGTCTTTAAAGGGAATCAGTACTGAAACCAGGGGCTGCCCCGGAAAACGACGTTTAACATAAAAGGTTTCCGGCGCAATGCTTGGGATGACAACCGCATCAATCCTGCGACGGTCTACAGCCGCTTCAAGAACTTGTTTCGCTTCTGAAGCCCGGGCCGGCCGATACCTATAGAAAGTCACCAGCGGAAAATGGTAAATTCTGTCGGTCTGCTCTGTGATATGGAGCAAAAGGTCGTAGGGCAGGCTCTTAAGACTTAAAGATTTATTCACAATAGAGACTTGAGCCAGGACCCCGGTACGGCAAAAAAAGGTAGACCCAATGTAGTTAACGGAAAGTAATAAATCGGGTGACCAATGAGGCTTACGCCGAATATTTAAAGATTTGGTACCAGGGCCGGCAGCCTCTTCTTCATCGGAGTATATAAGATCAGCATCCGGATGCTGATTTAAAAATTCGGCAACGGAAAAAAGTGCTGTTGTATTTAACCGCTCAGAGCCATCCAGCAGTAGCACGTAATCTCCCCTTACATGCTTTAATATATCCTCCAGTGTATTCGTACAAAGAGTTGTCTCTGAAATCCGGTGCAGCTTTATTCGTTTGTCTGCAGACAGAGGCAGTTTTTTTTCAACCTCACAATATTGTTCTTCAGCGTAGACAACGATAAATTCCCATAGGGGATAAGTCTGTTTAATCAATGACTTAACTGTAAGTTTGAATCCGGGAGAACTTGATTCATAAACAATGATAATAGAGAAAAGCGGTTGGTACGACAGGCGTTTCAGGGATTGCATTGTCGGAGCTGCGGCCTTTAATACAACAGCGCTGACCTGCTCCCGGATGTGATAGAATCGATCGATAAATTTGCAAGCCAGATATTCGCCTAAAACGGTAACAAGCATTTTTCTTGCACTGTGGCGAAGCCGCATTAATATAATTTGTTCTAAATGATGGTGCATCCGATACTTCTTATTCTTTATGCTGTTTAACGATGTGCAATCACCTGCCCCATTACGCTGGCAAAGTTCTGCTGACTGCAATCCCGCTTTATAGCCTCAGTAGCCGCATCCGACAGCTTCTGCCACAACGACTCTGAATTGTACAGAGCGGTCAACTGTTCTGCAAAATCTTCAGGGGTTTCAGCCGAAAGGAGTTCTTCACCATGCATCCAGCCGAGCTGTTCGACAAGAAGCCTGGTAGCCACAACGGGAAGACCGTGAGCGGCTGCCTCATGAACTTTGTGGGGAATACCGGCCGCAAAACGGGTGGGTGCGATAAACACTCTGGCCTGGCTATACCGTGCTGACAAGTCTCCAACGCAACCGAGAATACGGATATCCCTTGAGGCAAGGGCCATCACCCGTTTCGAGGTACAGTTGCCGGCCAGGTAGAGAACGACATCGGGAAGTGTGGCCTGGACAAGTGGCCACACAGATTCCACAAACCAGACGATTCCATCAACATTTGGCGAATCTTCATCTGTAAGCGCGCCAACAAACAGTATCCCATTACGGCTGCTGAACGGATCTATACACTTGCTTGGCATTAATGCATGGGGCAGAACCTGAACGTTAGAGCAAACCTGTTTAAAGTACTCCGCTTCAGATTGCGAAACCGTGACGACCGAATCGACCTCTTCCGCTAATTTCAGCTCGGCGCGAAGTTGCTTTTGCTCCTGCTCCGCGGTCATGGGCTTTCCAAGCACCTTATGCTTTTTTATTTCCCGCAGAGCAGATACTGCTTCCGCATCATAAACCAGCTGTGCGCCGCCGAGCAGTCCCCAGTCATTTCCCAACTTCGACCTGACAATTTCCATATTATGAGGACGGCTGATCCAGACCGTGTTGTAGTAACCATAACGGCTTTTCAAAAATTTCTTTAATTTTTCCTCTCCGTAATCGAGCATAATTTCAACGGTATCTGGTAAAGTCTGATAACACTGTTTCCAGTCATCTCGCGGAATGATCAGGGGATAATAAGTAACCGACCAGCCTTGACGAACCATCTCTTTGACAATGGATGCCGCTCTGGGATAACCGGTTCCCAGGAAGGAATGAGGAACTCGGTCATCAATGACGAGAATGCGTATCGGATCTTCATCATGTGAACGCGCAAGCAAAGCATGCTGAGCGGATGCGGGAAACCTGCCGTCGAGAAACGAGCGGTGACGATTGACAAAAATTTTCCGATTGCGTTGCTGCAATTTCAACGCCCTTTCCCGCGAGGCAGAACTGCCGAACTCATAATGGACAATACGCGCCGCTGGTTCATAGACAACGCTCAAACGCTGTTCCCAGATTCGGGCACAGAGATCTGTTTCCTCATAGTATGCAGGAGCAAAAATTTCATCAAAACCACCGAGTTTTTCAAACAAATCCCGCCGGATCAACAAAAACGCGCCGGAACAATAATCAACCGGACGCACAAACCGGTATTGCGGCTGATCTGGGTTATCCCCCCGTCCATAGCCAAGGCAGGTGCCGTCCCGCCAAATTATGCTTCCCGCTTCCTGGAGGGTGCCGTCCGGCAGGACAATCGGACCGCCAACAGCTCCGATTTTATCGTTTTGATAAATTCTGTCAACGGCTGCTTTCAAGGAACCTGATAACATTTGGGTATCATTGTTAAGAAAAAGGAGGTAACTGCCCCCGGCATTTTGAGCGGCCTGATTGACGGCTTTGAGAAAGCCCGGATTGTCCTGATTGACAATATAGTCTGCCCCGGAGATCAACTCCATCATCTGAGCGGTTTGATCAGTAGAGCCATTATCGACAATAATCGTTTCAAACGCAACCTGACTCTCAGAGGCCAGGGACGTCAAACAGCGCAAGGTCAATTCAGCCTGATTATAGAGTACTATAATAATTGATACGACAGGTTGATCGCTTAACGGGATGGACAGGGTTCTTTTTTTTGCCAGAAACATGTCTAATCCCTGGCATGCTTCCCGCCGAAATTTTTCCCGGTGATGCTCAAGAGAATCGACACTTAGCTGTTTGATTGAGGATTTGTCAGACGAACCAGGCTTCCCGGCAGAAATCTGGTCAAAAACAAAACTCCGACAACAGCGTAACCAGAAGCGTAAAACCGGATGATTGGCAACAAAAGAGCGTAAACCACTGGAGCAGAAACGCAGAGGTGCAGTCAATTGCCAGGAGGTTGATGACTTCAAAGCGCTAAGCTCAGAGGACAGCAAAGAGCAATGCAATTTTAAATTATTTCGTTCCTGCTCCAGGTTGTTTCGTTCCTGCTCCAATCTCTGCACATTCTTCAAAGTATCGGCGATCCGCTCATCGTAAGCCTGTTTCAACGCCGTAACCTGTTTCGTCAGCAACTGAAAATCACTTGACACCGGCCAGGAAATTTCTACATTGAATACCCCTCCGTCTGAAAGCCCGGCTAAAATATCGGGGGCTATCGGCAACTCCCAGGACGGATCGTTGCCACAGGACAATATCAGAGTACGAGTCGACTTATTCTCCCAGGCAGGAAGAATCTGCTGCATGTGTGTTTCATCCCACTCACCCTGCCGGCCCTCCCATTGCCATATCGTGTTTCCCTCAGAGTTTCGTAACATCATGCGGTGCAGGGAAATGATCCCCTGTCGATCTGCAGGATCAAATCTCAAAGCAGTAATGGCCGATTGAGGTGGGATCAAAAATTGGATGTGTTGCCGCCCAACACCGATTTCTCCTAAAGCAAGGGTACTGTTTTCCTGGCTGAAAAGCTCGTTCTCACATCGCCAGAACAACTGTAGCGAAAAAGCCCATCGACTTTCCGGCCAGATTGCGTTCTCGGCAGCAGCATTCTGTGTGACGACATCAGCTTCAATGACATATTGATAAGTCAAGGCATCCGGCGATAATAAAAGCTGCTTTCGACAAGGACCTGACAATTGTTCAAGAAACACCTTAAACTCGGACTGACACGGATCAAGATCAACCCGATCAAAAAAAGACGGCTTAAACCCTGATTCGCGTAACAGTTTTTCCAAGGAATCACGCGTAAAAAAACGTACATGGGTTTCGTCCAACAGACCCACCTTGCGATATTCAAAGTGTCCGGCCATCAACTCCGCAATCAGCCCGGAATAAGCCACATTGGGTACTGAAATCAGGATATGACCTTCCGGTGCCAACAGATCCGGTAATTGACTGAGTAATGCTGCCGGATTATTCAGATGCTCGAGAATATCAGCACAGACAATGTAATCGTACGTTTGAACCGGAAATAATTCGCTTAAATGTATTGTCTGCAGATCTGCGATTTGACAACAGCGATAGCTGCTGGCAGCCCGTATCGAAAAATACGGATCGATATCTACGCCATCCAATATGCATTGTTTATCCTTGACCAGATAGCGCCCCAATGCGCAAGCACCGGCCCCCAGATCAAGGACAGTACTACCGTGAGCAATACGCAAAGCAATTTTTGCTGGCGAATTGTTCGCTTCAGGGTCAAAAATCTGTTCATATTTATAGCTGTTATGTGTATCAGACATAAAAATAACTTCCGTTTTCAATTCAGGCCAAATCACACCCGGAAGCCCTGTAAAAACTCGTAATCTAAAGGTCTAATCACAGGAAATGCTTCGGAGTTCAATTTTCGTCATGGGAATACCAATCAATCCTGTGGTAACAGAGGAGGAATGCGACTGAAAGATCAAAGCATCATGAACCCAATGGTGCTGAACATGGTCCTGCTGTGAACCTTCTGCAAGTGCTGCACAAATTGAATATTCCCCTGCCGGAAGTATCGGCATACAAAAAACGAATCGGGCTTCGAAACGATCTGAGGTGATGCTTTGATGCAGCGTGGTTAAATAGGTATTATCCCCGAACAATGTCTGTCCAAGTCGATCTTTGATATAAAAACCAATAATCGGCTGTTTTAAAGGAATCCGAGACGCAGTACGAATGGATAATACCACCGTCTCCCCCCCTACCACCCAGGAAAGGGAGATCCCTTCTTCATCCTGAAGATCAACGTGGGTAATCCGTCCAATTCCAATACCAAACGAGGGGGCATTCGGATCAAACTCAAAGATTTCAATATCATTTCGCAGATGACTGCCATTAATCATATTTTGACGTTGATCCCGACGTTTTTTCACCCGCTCAGAATCATCACTGGATGCAATAACAGGCTCAATAAGTCCCTGACCCTGCTGTTGCTCATAGACTGCAGCAAGATAATTTTCACATACGCTCTTTGCGTCACCCTGCATTCGCATCTGCCCATTATCAATCCAGAGTGCATGGTTGCAAAGGTTTTTCACCGCAGCTGTATCGTGACTTACAAACACAATGGTGCCATGTTCTCGAAACCGTCGCAAAAAGCGCATACATTTCTGAACAAAAAAAGCGTCCCCAACGGCCAATGCTTCATCAATAATCAGGATATCGGCGTCCATGTTTGCAATGACAGCAAACGCCAACCGCACATACATGCCGCTGGAATATGTTTTCATGGGCTGACAGGCAAAATCTCCGATATCCGCAAATTCAAGAATATCCGAGAGGCGCTGTTTCATATCATTCTTACTCGATCCAAGCAATGTGCCATAAAAATAAACATTCTCGATCCCGGAAAGTTCAGGGTTAAAACCGGCACCGAGTTCCAGCAATGCCAGGATTTTACCATCGGTAAACACCGAACCCTCAGTCGAAGTCAGGATGCCGGCTATCAACTTCAATAGGGTTGATTTGCCAGAACCATTTCTACCTATAATCCCGTAAGTCGATCCCTTTTCAACATCAAAAGTAACATTTTTCAGAGCATGAAAGGGGTGATGATAACACCGACGTAAAGGATCCAGGGCTTCTTTAAAACGATCGATGCTGTTAGCATAAACCGGATAGCATTTGCTTAAGTTACGGACGGATATGGCAATGGCAGTCATCAGAGAACATCCGCAAAATGGGGGCGCAATCGACTGAAAATCAAGGCACCTATAATAAAAGTACAGAGCGCTACAGACCAGAAATAAAGGGCATAAGCAGCATGCTCCCAAAACCACTGTTTGTAAATAAAGGTTTCTCTATATCCATTTACGATATAATACGCCGGGTTCATTTTGATCAGAAAATGATATTTTTCAGGAATCATATCGATAGACCAGAAAATGGGGGTTAACCAGAAACCAAATTGTAAACATATGGCGACCATTTGACCAACATCTTTTAAAAAAACGACCATGGAAGATGTTATGCAGGAGATTCCCAGCAGCAACAGCACGGTAGCCGGCAAGTAATATATAATCTGAAGGTTATAAAGTGAAACTTCATAACCGTACAAATAAGACATGACAAACAAGACTAAAATAAAAAACAGATGAATAATCAATGCCGAGAGTAATTTCACGACAGGCAGAATACTAACACGGAACACTATTTTTTTTACAAGAAAGGCATACTCTGTTATGGCACCGGTAGCCCCGGATAACGCCTCCGAAATAAAAAGCCATGGAACTATCCCGACAACCAGCCAGAGGACAAAAGGACAATCCGCTACAGGAACGGATTTAAATCCGATTTGAAACACAAACCAGATAACCATCACCGTTGCTGTCGGATGAATGAATGGCCACAAAATGCCTAAATAAGATCCAAAATAACGCGCGGAGAAATCCTTGAGTGTCAGTTGTGCAATCAGGCTGCGATTGCGATACAAATCAAATAGAAAATATTTAAATTGACTGAATAAAGACATAGCAAAGTTATTGTTCGTTTTAATATAAACCCCAGCGTTGCATAACTAATTTATCATTTTATTTATGCAACGCTGGGGTAAAGCCCTGCCCTCCGGGCAGGTATTTTTTATTCCACACGGATATAATGCGCAATCGCATTAAACGTCCTTTTGCCGATCCCCTTAACTTTCTGGATATCTTCGGTGGTTTTAAACACTCCTTTTTTATCCCGGTAATCTGTAATGCCCACGGCCAGCACCGGGCCGATACTCGGAATGTTTACCAGTTCGGTCAGGGAAGCGGTATTGATATTTATGGGCGATTTGAGCTCACCTTTTTTCGTTCCGTTGTTAACCTTGGAATAATGCTTTTCAAGGTGTTTGGCGCAGACTTCTTTCTGGGTAACATCAGACCATTGTTCCTGATTCAACGTACCGAGTACATAAATTAACTGCTCGGTGTCCAGTTTGCCGTTTACATCATGATGCGGGCAGTGGCGTACTTTTTGTCCGCCTTCAAGGGCCTCGATCCCCGCAAAACTGGAATCCGGCAGCATCCGAACCGTAACATCGCTCCATCCGGCAGCATCTGCCGGTTTTCCCGGACAGAGTACACACATCATCACACTTGCAAAGATCCCGATAAAAACAAAGAACTGCCTTGGAACGATCGAACTCCGAAGAACTTTCACCGCTGTTTTCATTTGGTTTTCTCCTTTTTGTCAGGGCCGGAGCCCTCAACAGGGTTAAGTGCTAATCGAGCAAAACGATCTTCTCACGCAAAATTCCTTTATCGATAAGGCTCTGAAGGACTGCCTCTCTTTGTTCTGCAACCGGGACAACAATCCGGTCATACGTTACCGATGCGGCCAGCTGACTGGAATCCAGAATGGCATTTCCCAGAAACATGCGGCCTGTTTTATCGTCATCGACAACGGCCTTCAAATTCAGTTTTGTTTCCTGCAACGTGATACAGGCGATTTCGGCATAATCATTGGCACCGTAGAGCACAATATCGGATACGCCCATATCCGTGAGATCCTGAAAAAGTTTGCGGAACTGCTGGCGGGCTCTTTGATAGAATTCAAAAGAAAAATGGATGTATTCGCAGGACAGCCGGGTTTTTTCGGCAAGCCCCCCGGGGGTCAGGATGTATTTTATCCGGTTCCCGGGAATCGTGGTTATTTTGAAGTAACCTTTGCGGGCAAGCCGTTTTATGAAGGAATTCACCAGCCCCAGAGACACATTTAACTTTCCGGCCAGATCCCGCTGGCTCTGGCCTTGATTTTCATCAATTGCCTCGAGGATTTTCAGTGTACGAATGTCTTGATGATCCATAACTATATTTAGTTATTAATTCAGTATATTATATATGCAAAGGCAGCCCGCGGCAAACAGCTCCGCCCGGTGCGTTACAACGGATGCGTTAGAAAATGTATTGGCTGAAACTGCATAGTGCGCACGATGAGGAAATTCCTGACATGTTCAATTTTTGAACACTGATTCCGAGAGTTGTAAATACTCATTTAGAGCAGTTGTTGTCAACAGAAACTTTTTCACTTCGAAGGCGGCAATGTTCAGCAGAGATCAACGGCAGGATAAGAGCGACGGGCGGATTCAACAAAAAACATATCCCGATAGCGGGGGCAAGATGATTGTCCCATTCCAGAGATTATAAAAAAGACCTGCCCTTGTAGGGGGAGGGATTCTTTACTTTAAGGGGGGGGGCATTCTAATTTATCAGTTTTTGAGCCAGGTATCGTGCTTCCACAATTACATTGAGCATCGAGGGGTCTTCAGCATCAACAACCTTATCTTTATAGTGTTTGTGATGGGGAAAGGTCTTAAGCTTTGGAAAATGAGGTGTGTTGTCATATCGAAAAACAAGGTCGTTTTGTCGGTCCTGGAAGGTCGTTTTGTCGGTCCTGGAAATGATAGCGACAGCCGAGATGCTTTATGGAATCTGCTTCAACAATAACCGACTCATTCAATTCTAAAAGGAATCCGGTTAAAAAGCGAACTCGAATACGCAAATTTATTCGATCCTTTGCCAAGATTTCTTCTTCATATCGTTCGACATATGCCTCTCGTAAATCCCGAATCGCAGCTTCAACATCGGCAAGGTATCTCGAAACCAGATCAAGCAACATCTTGCAGGTGCCTTTCTATTTCAATCTTGATCGCCATATAATGTTGATAGTCGTTCGACCATTCGACAAAATCAACAGAGTCATCCACCTGGCCTTTGCAATATTTATCAAAAAAATCCTCTGACGCCATATTATGTCGACTCTCGTAAACACTCAACCGCTTAGCTACAGCCACAAGGGCATCCACTGGCGAGTCATATTGACTTCTTTGTTTTCGCATTTTTCCTCCTTGCTTCCGACTACCCTGCACCCCTGGACCAGATCCCGACGTGCGCTATTTGTGCAAATCTGACTTACACATTTCAAGCCTATTTTTTAAATAACATAATTGCCAATTTTGCCGATACAACAGTTCTTGTCAGCAGAAACTTTTTCACTTCGAAGGCGGCAATGTTCGGTATCTTTTATCTTCCGATGGCCTTCTGCCGGAGCAGATGATCGGCAATGACAAGGCAGGTCATCGCTTCGCATACCACGTTGATCCGCGGGATGGCCGATACATCGTGACGCCCCTTGATACGGATTTGTCTGGACGTTCCGGATTCATCGATCGTCTGCTGGTTGACGGATATGGAGGGTATCGGTTTTACTGCCACCCGGGCAATCATGTCTTCTCCATTTGAAATACCGGCAAGAATCCCGCCGGCATGATTGGTCTCAAATCCGATTGGCGTTATCGGGTCATTATGTTCAGCACCCGTCATGCCGGCTGCCTGAAATCCTGATCCGATCTCGACCCCTTTGACCGCCCCGATGCTCATCAGCGCCTTTGCCAGATCCGCATCGAGCTTGTCAAATACCGGCTCCCCCAATCCGGCAGGTACGTTCCGGGCAACGATTTCAACAATGCCGCCCAGAGAATCTCCCTGCTGCCTGACCGCTGCGACCCGTTTTTCCATGCGTCCGGCGGCATCCTGATCCGGGCAGAAAAACATGTTCCGGCAAATCGAATCCGGATTCCGCTTGATCGCCCGGATGCCGCCAAGCTCGATGGTGTACGCCTGGACCGTGACACGCTCCCGGTCGAGCAGCGCTCTGGCTACCGCGCCAGCCGCCACCCGCGCTGCGGTTTCACGGGCGGAGGCGCGCCCTCCCCCCCGCCAGTCCCGGATCCCGTATTTTTTGATGTAGGTAAAATCCCCGTGTCCCGGACGGTAAAGATCCGACAGCGGTTCATATGCCGAGGAATCTGCGTCTTTGTTGGCGATCAGGATCATGATCGGGGTGCCGGTGGTCATGCGGTTGAACACACCGGACATGATCACCGGATGATCCGGCTCTTTCCGGCTGGTGCTGGCCGCAGAAATCCCCGGCCGTCTCCGGTCGAGCATCTGCTGAATGATGTCCTCATCCAGAAAAATCCCCGGGGGGCAGCCGTCGATGACCACCCCGACGCCCTTGCCATGAGACTCTCCCCAGGTGGTAATTTTAAATAATTGTCCGAATGTGTTTCCCGCCATAAAAGTATCCTTTGTGAAAGAATAAAAGCAGCTGGTAGCTGTTGGCTGTTTGATTATTGGTTTTCAATATTTCGTATTTATTCGAAGAGCCCTTCGGGCTCTTTTAAAGAGGCTGGAAGCCTCTTCTACTATTTTTACTCTCAGTCCTCAGCACTCAGCACTTTTTCTAAAATCCGTTGGCAAATGTTCAAAATATCCCGGCTGTCCGTGCAGACCGATACATCCATGGCGGCCTCATAAACCGGTCGTCGCCGGGCCAGCACCTGTTCGGTTTCATCCAGCGTGCCCATCGACGATAAGGCCGGTCTGAATGCATCCGTACCCGGATCTTTCAGCAGCCGTTTTCTGATGGTATCGGCGGAGGCGGTCAGCCAGACGAGCAGCCCGTTTTTTTTCATGCAGGCCACATTTTCCGGATCAAGGACAGCGCCGCCGCCTGTCGCGATGACATGCCGGTCCAGGCAGGAGACGGAACGGATAATCTCGCTTTCTTTTTTCCGGAACGCATCCCACCCGGATGCAGCCACCATATCGGCGATGGACATGCCGGTTTCTTTCACCAGCATGGCATCCGTATCAATAAAGGGCCATTTTAAAAGGGTTGAAAGCTTCTGGCCCACGGCCGTTTTACCACAGCCGCGGTATCCGATCAAAAAAATATTCATGAGGCCTTGAGCTCATTCATAAAGCGTATTGAATACGTTCCAGAATTCCGGAAATGACTTTTTCACGCAACCGGTATCGGCTATGACAACGCCCGGAACCCTGAGGCCGGCCAATGCAAAGCTCATGGCAATACGGTGATCATTGTAGGTTTCGATTTGTGCGCCATGAGGGGTTCCGCCGGTGATGATCAGATCGTCAGCAGATATCTGAGCCCGGATTCCCATTTTTGACAATTCGGTAGCCACGGCCGCCAGCCGATCACTTTCCTTTGCCCTCAGGTGGGCAATATGCCGCATGACGGTGGCGCCTTCGGCAAAGGCGGCAACGAGCGCCAGGGTCGGAACCATATCCGGCATATCGGCCATGTCCACATCAACGCCGCTAAGCCGATTGCCGCAAACCGTAATGCCGTCCGCGTCTTCTGTCACCCGGCAGCCCATTTTCTCAAAAACATCCGTCAGATGAACATCGCCCTGGAGGGACTGCCGGCTGGTACCTTTCACGGTTACAGCAACACCGGTAATGGCGGCAGCCGCCCAGAAATATCCGGCCTGTGAGCAGTCAGGCTCCACTTCATACGTGCCGTGCCGGTAGGTTTGCCCCCCATCGACCTTAAAATGCCGGTAGCCCTCTCGAAATACCTTTATACCAAACCGGTTCATGATGTCTATGGTCATATCGATATAGGGCCTGGACACCGGGCCTCTGGTAATCGTGATGTCAATACCGTTTTGTGTACAGGGAGCAATCATCAGGAGCGCTGACAGAAACTGGCTGCTGATGCTGCAATCCAGTGACATGCTGCCGCCCCTGACATTTTCGCCCGCAACTTCAATCGGCGGGCATCCATCGTGATGGATCGACTGCGCCCTTACCCCGATCTGCCTTAAGCCGTCAACAAGATCGCCGATCGGACGTTTCTGCATCCGGGCCGAGCCGTCCAGCGTGTATGTGCCATGCCCGAGGGACGCCAGGGCCGTGACAAACCGCATGGAGGTGCCTGAATTTCCAAGATATAATGATCTGTTTCCGGCGTCAAATCTGCCGCCCGTCCCGTGTACGATGAGCCTGCCATTTTGTTTTTCAAAAACGATGCCCAGCTGTGCCAGAGCGCCCTGAGTCAATGCGGTGTCTTCACTTTCCAGCACATTGCCGATATCGCAGATGCCGTCTGACAAAGAGGCGGCGACCAGCATCCGGTGGGTATAGCTTTTGGAGCCGGGTACCATTATTGTCGATTTTTTGATTGGATGTGTTTTGATAATCATGATGTCAATTCCTGTAGCACTGCCTTTCTCATGACCTCGACCGGGGCTTTTTTTCCCGTCCACAGCTCAAATTGAAAGGCGCCCTGATAGACGAACATGGACAGCCCGTCAATCGTGATGCAGCCCCGGCGCTGGGCCTCCCTCAGCAACCGGGTTTTCAGCGGATGGTACACAATATCCATCACGATCATGTCCTTTTCCAGCCATTGCGCCCTGATGGGCATCGCCTCTGTTTCCGGAATCATGCCCACCGGTGTGGTATTGATCAGAACCTGGCAATTCAACCGGCGGTTGTCAGAAAGCGGACAAAAGTCCGCACCCAGATCGGCGGCCAGCTTCTTTCCGGCTTCGGCCGTCCGGTTGAAGAGGGTCACATGCCCGCCTTCTGCCATCACCGCATGGCCGATGGCCCGGGCCGCACCACCGGCGCCCAGGATGGCGACGGTTTTTCCCCGGAGAGAGGTGTGTTCCTCCAGTGCCCGAACCGCACCCAGACCGTCCGAATTATATCCGATCAGCATCTGGTCCCGGTTGATGATGGTATTGACAGCTCCGATTGCGCGGGCTGCGCAATCCACATCATCCAGATATTTCATGACCGAAACCTTATGGGGAATGGTGACGCTCACCCCCCTGATCCCGAGCGCTCTGATCCCGGTGACGGCCGATTCAATGTCCGTAACGGTAAATGCGGTATATACCCCGTCATATCCAACGTATTGAAAAGCGCTGTTATGCATGACCGGGCTCATACTGTGAAAAACAGGATTTCCGATCACCGCATACAAAGATGTATTAGAATTAATCATAATGGTTAATGGTTATTGGTTATTGGTTACCCGATGGACGGACACGGGGGGTCCGCCCCTACGAATGGCCTGTCCCCTGCCTTCTGACCTCTGATTTCTGCCTTCTGCCTTCTGACCTCTGTCCTCTGTCCTCTGCCTTCTGCCTTCTGACCTCTGTCCTCTGTCCTCTGTCCTCTGACTTCTGCCTTCTGCCTTCTGCCTTCTGCCTTCTGCCTTCTGCCTTCTGCCTTCTGCCTTCTGCCTTCTGATCTCTGATCTCTGACCTCTGACCTCTATCTCTTCATCCCTTTCGGATAAGATCCCAGCCATTTCAGATACATGCACTGTTTTTCCATTTGTCTGATCGTATCCTTTATATGCGGATCATCCATGTGTCCGTCAAGATCGACAAAGAAAAAGTAGTTCCAGGACTGGTGTTTCACCGGTCTTGATTCGAGTTTGAGCATGTTGACGCCCGCTGCCGCCAGAGGGGATAATGCGTTGTATAATGCTCCCGGAACATGGCCCGTTACAAAGAGCAGGGTGGTCTTGTCGTTTCCGGTTTCCGGATTTTCTTTATTCCCGATGACCAGAAACCGCGTGACATTATTGGGAATGTCCTCGATGCCGGAGGCCAGGACGCCGAGTTTATATAATCCGGCGGCTTCTTTTCCGGCAACCGCTGCCGATGCCGGTTGATTCGATGCCAGCCTGGCGGCATCCGCCGTGCTGTTGCAGTGTTCAAGTGCGGCATGAGGCAGATGATGCCTCAACCATTCCCGGCACTGCGCGAATGCCTGCGGGTGTGAGTACACTACTTTTATTCGGTTCAGCGCCCCTTCATTCGACATCAATAAATGAGATACGGGCAGATATAATTCAGCACAGATCTTCAATTCGGATTCGAAAAACAGATCCAGTGTATAATTGACCGCGCCTTCAATTGAATTTTCAACCGGGACCACCCCGAACCGGCTGTTGCCTTTTTCCGTTTCGAAAAAAATATCCCGAATCGCAGGCTGGGGCATCAATCGGGGAGAATGGCCGAAATGTTTGATAGCCGCCATATGCGTAAATGTCGCTTCGGGCCCTAAGTAGCTGACCACCGCGGGAAGCTGAATGTCACGGCAGGCGCTGTAAATTTCCGTAAATACATGCCGGATGACATCAGGCGTCAACAGGCCCTGATTGATCTGCGCCAGCCGTTCAATTGCCGCATGATGGGTGATCTCATCCATATCATGATGACGGTTTTGATCATCTGACTTACCTATTCGTTCGGAAATCAACAGCCTCCGATTGATCAGACTCAACAGGGTTTCATCAATTTCATTAATCTCGGTGATGAACTTCCGAATTCCGTCTGTACCGGAACCGCCGGTTATGTCGTTATTATCCTTTGATTTCATCTTTCGGTGATGGTCTCTTCTATTTTATAGCCGAAATGCCGGGCGCATGTTTCAACCGCCACCCGCACCTTGTCTCCCGGTGCCAGCCGAACAACAGATACGGGATGTCCCTCGGGATCTGTCAGGCGGATGGTTTCCGCATTCTGGACTATGGTGGAAATCATCCGTTCCCCTGCCCTGGCCTGAATCAGCATCATGGGCCTTTTTTCGATCTTGATCCGTCCCACCGTGGCAACGGTCGTTTTTCCCTGAAAATCCACGATCAGCACCGGATCACCGGCCGTCAATTCGGAAAGGTAGCGGGTTTTTCCCTCCGGAACCCGGATATAGGCATGAACCGCTCCGGCATTTACCCTGAAGGGTCTGGGCGCAACATACGGATTTGAAACGCTTTCCGAATGAATCAGAAACAAGGCGCTGCTGCTGTTTCCGACAAGCATGCCCTGCCCCGGCATCATGGAGGTGCAGGTGTCGATGCAGACCCTGTCTCCCATTCCGACGGCGCGGATATCCGTGATTTCCGCGGTTTCAAGCGGCGTGGAACCTTGATCACTTCCGAGCAGGGATAAAATTTTCTTGAGTTCCGCCACACTGTCCGTATGAACCATCAGGTGGCGAACCCCTTTTTCAAGAATACCAAAAGCGGTCTGCGCCTCTTCAAAGGATGAAACCTGTGCGATGACCTCAGCGCCCCTGGCAATCAGGTTTTCAAGGGGAATGACCGTCCAGTCGCTGCATGTCACAATGACCTGCTTCTGCCGGCTCAGCTTCACGATGGTTTCTTCATCTTCACCGCTTTGAATGGTAAAGCAGACGACATCTTCACCCGGCTTCAGATCCCCGTCTTCAGACAGGGTCCGGATCAGACCGAGCTGTTTGACCTTTTCCGAAAATCCCTCAGGAACCCTCACCGCATCCGCACCGCCTTCAATGGCGGCCGTCACCAGCGCTTTATTCCATGGATCGACATTTACCCAGATTTTTCGCATCATTATCTCCCGAATCCTGCGACAAAAATTTCAAACCATCGCACGTGTCAATTTAACAGTATAGGAATTTCCATATTTTTGATCAATGTAATCAACTATCTAAAGGCTGAGAGCTGCTGCGCTTAAGGGGTGGTAGCTTTGCTCCCTTGAAGATGTGACAAGATAAAAGCCTCCTGCTTCTTATCTTTTGCCTCAAACGAAGTGCTCCTCAAGCGATAGCGCTCCTCAATCCGCCCGCAGGGCGCTGTGTTTTTACACAAGCAGTTGCAACGCGTTTTCCACGCTCAAGCCATCATGAACAATCGCTGAAATGGCCTGAACCATAGCCCGGGGATTTTTATGCTGGAAAACATTTCGCCCGATGGATACCCCTGCCCCGCCGGCATCTATAGAACCTTTGACCATGTCAAGTATTTCCCGGTCGGAATTCATTTTAGCCCCACCGGCAATCACCACGGGAATGGAACATCCTTCAACCACTTCGGCAAATGATTCCGCCGAACCGGTATACGACACTTTTACAATGTCCGCGCCCATTTCATTTCCGACCCGGGCCGCGTGCTTGATCACATTGACATCATATTCATCCCTGATCTTCTCCCCTCTCGGATAAATCATTGCCAGCAGCGGAAGTCCCCATGTTCTGGCCTCGTAGCTGACCCTGCCGAAATCCTTCAGCATTTCTCTTTCCTGGCCATTTCCCAGATTGACATGAATGGAGACCGCGTCAGCCCCGAGTTTGATGGCTTCCTCAACCGAACATACCAGCGTTTTGGCATTCGGGTAAACCGAAAGCGATGTCGATGCGGACAGGTGGATGATCAAACCGATGTCCTGGCCACGTCCGCGATGCCCTTCGGCTATAAGCCCCTTATGTTCCACGATGGCGTTAGCGCCGCCTTCGGCCACCTGCTGAATGGCGCTTTTCATGTCTTTTAACCCGTCGATCGGCCCGACCGATATGCCGTGGTCCATCGGAACAATGACGGTTCTGCCTGTATTCCGGTTAATAATTCGTTCCATTCGAATCTGTTTTCCCAGAATTGTCATGATGCACTTTCTCCTTAAACAAAAAAGGCTGTGAAGTTTTTCTCCACAGCCTTTGATAAAAAAAAAGGCCGCGGGCTTTGTCTGCCCACGGCCTGGTCGCTTGATTATTTTCAGTTCATAATGTCAGCGCACCCCGAGCAGACAGGCATTAAAATAATACCAAAAATAATAATCGTTAAATCTGCTGGTTTGGGTGATGGTCACTGAACTTTTCCTTTTTAGATAAAAATTATCTTTCATAAATATACAAGCGATCGCTCGATGTCAAGCCTTTTTTGCCAGAGGGAAATGAATACATTTTTCGGGCTTGATCATCACTGCGGCCATATTTTGCCGTGCGCAGCCTCTGAGTCCCGCCCGTTGCCGGCATCCCCCGGATCGTGCTGGAGAAGACGGCAATGGGCGGGACGGACTCCGTGACATGGTAGCCGCAGTGATGATCAAGCCCCATTTTCCAATGGAAAAAACCCGGGGTCCCGTTCCGCAAAATTTGAGACTGCCCTGCGAAATAATGACGATAATGTGTTTTACAAAGCACCCTGTCTGGTATATATTTGTGGTTCTGTACAGATTCCGTCTGTTTACCCCATCATCGCATAAACAATTTACCTTTCAAGTACCTTTTATCGAACAGGATTTATGAATTTTACCGAACTTACACCGGAAATTATCTTTAATTCCGCTGAAATGGCTACCGGAAAGTCCATGTCCGGGCTGATTTACCCGCTTCCCAGTTACATCAACCGGGTGTATGAACTGCAGGATACCGATGGATGCCGCCTGATTGCCAAATTTTATCGTTCCGGCAGATGGACCTATGAAGCACTTGTGGACGAGCACCTTTTTATACAGGACTGTCTGGAAGATGAGTTGCCCGTCATAGCGGCCCGGACATTAACCAACGGTTCAACCCTTTTTCAGCTCAACGGACTGTACTTTTCCATCTTTCCCAAACGCTTTGGCCGTCAGTTTGAAGTAAAATCAGATGAAGACTGGAAGCGAATCGGAAGACTGGTCGCCAGGATTCATATTGCCGGGTGCCGGAGATCAGCCGATTCCCGGGTAAAATTAAATCCGCGGATATCCACGGCGCAGGACATCGACCACCTGATTGACGGCGGGTTTATCCCCCCCTCGCATCGAGACGCGTTCAAGGACATTACGCAAAAAATTCTCGATGAAATATCCAGCCGTTTTGATGATATCGAAACCATCCGTTTGCATGGGGACTGCCACCCGGGAAATCTGCTGGAACATCCGGATGAAGGTATCCGGATCATCGACTTTGACGACATGATGATCGGGCCGCCGGTTCATGATATATGGTTACTTCTTCCGGGCCGGCAGAATCAATGCGATCAGGAAATACGGTTGATTCTCCAGGGCTATGAGCAATTCAGAGAATTTGACAGAAAAACGCTGGGTCTTATTGAACCGCTCAGGGCCATGAGAATAATCTATTTTCTGGCCTGGTGCAGCCGTCAGAAGGAAGATTTTAAATTTAAGGATACCTTCCCTGACTGGGGCAGCCCGAATTTCTGGCAAAGAGAAACCTCGGATTTAATCCGTCAATATCATGCCATTATCGAGCACAACAGCAATTTGGGAGGCAATCGGATCGTGATACCGTGAATCAATCACAGGGGGTCGGTTTTTTTCAATGCTTTGTAAACCATCCCGGAAAGGCTGCTCAAGGTAAACGGTTTTACGAGAAATTTTTTTATGCCCGTCCTCCGGACCGTTTCATCCCTGAGTTTTTCAGCATATCCGGAACACAGGATGATGGGGATTTCCGGACGTATTTGATGGATTTTTTCAGAAAGTGTAATTCCCGTTAAACCGGGCATGGTCAAATCCGTTATAATCAAATCAAACGCAAAAGGGTCCGACTTGAACAAATCCAGCGCCTCAACCGGATCTGTCCGGCTTTCGACCCGATACCCCAGCTTTTCAAGCATCTGCCGAACCAGATCGACTAAAAATGCTTCATCGTCAACAAATAAAATTCGTTCACTGCCCGTATAAATTGTTTGAGCCGGTTCCGGTTCAAAGGTAACGTTCTGTTTTTCAACCGGAAAACATATGTGAAAATCGCTTCCGATGCCCGGCTGGCTGTACACCTTTATGGCCCCCCCATGATGCTTGACAATTCCATGAACGACGGCCAGCCCGAGCCCGGTCCCCCTGCCGGGTTCTTTCGTCGTAAAGTACGGATCAAATAATCGATTCACTGTTTCCCGATCCATGCCATGACCGGTATCCCTGATCAACAGTTTTACGTAACGGCCTGGAGCCAGCCCCGTATATCCGGCAGCCTCTTTTGAATCCAATTCAACTTCTTTCAGATGAATTTCCATAATACCGCCGTGCGCTTCCATGGCATGGGCCGCATTCGTACACAGGTTGATCACCACCTGATGCAGTTGTGTGGGGTCTGCCGACACAGCAGGTATATGGGTTTCGATAAACTGGTGAATCTGTATGGTGCTGGGCAACGTGGCTTTTAAGAGCTTGAGCGAATCCTTGATGATATAGGAGATGTTGATCGGCTTTTTTTCCATGATACTTTGTTTGCTGAACATCAGGATCTGATTGATCAGATCCCTGGCTCGATCTCCGGCCTTGAGTACCTGTTGCAATGCATCTTTTACCTTACCGGTATCTGCACTGTCGATCATGGCAATTTCACTGTATCCGATGATCGCACTGAGAATATTGTTAAAATCATGGGCAATACCGCCGGCAAGGGTCCCGATGGCTTCCATTTTATGAACCTGCTGCAACTGATCCTCCATCCGTTTGCGTTCGGAAATATCGAGAACGACGGATCTGCTTTCGATGATACGGCCCTGTTCATCAATTACCGGCTCGACCGACAAGCTGACCCACAGGGGTGCGCCGTTTTGATGTTTCATCTGAATTTCAAAATCATGAACCGGTTTTCCGGATACAAACTGGTTGAAAATCTGTTTTGCTTTAGGAATTCCATTCGGTGTGTCGGCGTACAGGTCAAACACCATCATGTTTGACAGCGTATCCGGATCATAACCCAATAATTTTGTCGCAGCTGTATTGAATTTTAATATGGCGCCATCTTCCGGCCTGATGGAAAAATAGGGGGTAGGCGCATTTTCATACAGATCCCGATACCGTGTTTCGCTCTCTTTCAGGCGTTCTTCGGCAATGTTCTTTTCGGTCATATCCGAAAAAACACCCACAATACCGGACACCTTACCCGCTTCGTCCGTATAGGTGGCTTTGTTTATTATAAAATCCCGTCGGTTACCGTATTGATCGGGATATCGGACCTCGCAGGTTTGCGTACCGGGATGTTGAATCAATTCCTTATCTTTCATACGGTAGAAATCGGCAACATTCCCGGGGAGCCTTTCAATCAGCTCAATGAGCGAGTGGCCGATGATTTTCTCCCGGGGCATGTTGAAGATCGAATCGGAAAATGTTTGATTGCAGCCAAGGTAAATGCCGTCCGTATTTTTGTAATACACCGGGTTCGGAATCGTATCGATCAGGGTCTCCATAAAGTTCAGATTATTCTTCAACTGTTTTTCGATAATTTCCCGATGGGAAATATCATCTGCCAGCGCAAGGTTTTTAAGCCCCAGAGCGGATAAAAAATTTACAAAGCCGACGTAAAACTCCATGATGGCCCGAACCTTTTCCCGGGAAAAAATCGGAACCCGTTTCAGGGCATCCAGATACGATTGAACTTCAAATCCAAAAGCGTCGGCCTGCTTCCGGAAAAAATCAATATCCGGCTGTTCATCCTCATAAAAAAACTGCCCGAGAAACAGGGTTGCCAGATGGCTGCCGGAAACAGTTATCGGCACGCCCAGATCCCAGAGACCATTTTTGCATCGATATTCAATATATTTCCCGGGTTCCAAATGCGATTTAATATAATCATCACTTTCCCTGCAGCGCCTGCACGTGTCAGGATGAAGCCGGTGAAATTTGAGACAGATATCCTGCCATCCGGTAGCAACCAGAATATCTCCATCAATATCGATAATGCCGACAGGAATGCCGGTCGCCTTATAAAACAGATCCATCATCTGCTGAATCTGATCAATATCCAGCAGATCAGAAAATGAATATTGGTTCATGAACGCATATCCCTTAACGTCATGTTCAAATTATGTTCAAAAATTCTGCGTCTGCCATATCTTGTTTCAGTTCTCTCTCCGATCCGGTATTTTTTCGGGCTCTATCATAACTGCGGCCATATTTTGCTGTGCGTAGCCTCGGAGTCCCGTCCGTTGCCGGCGTACGACATGGCGCGATCCGGGGAAAAGATGTCGGGGCCATGAAGCGTTAAAAAGCGCAAACTGTTTGAGGCGTGCCGAGTTTTTGCGCTTTAGCTTCATGGGCCCGGCATCCCCCGGATCGTGCTGGAGAAGCCGGCAATGGGCGGGACAGACTCCGTGACATGGTGGCCGCAGTTATGATCAAGCCCTTTTTTTCATTTCCGACGTGGAGCAGACGCAGGCATCCATAGGGTCCTGCCGGGTTCACCGAAACATTTTGATCTGCTCCATTGCACCGTGGCGAATCGGATGCGCCAGACACTGTTCCGAATGAACTTTCTCGTTATACGGCACTTCCATAAAAATTCTATTGCCTTTGGCACGGCATGAATTAAATTTTATCGTTCCATTCAACAGCCGGATCCGCTCCGACAGGCTGTGCCCCCGCATTTGTTTTCCATTGCGCTCATCTGTTGGCGATTCGTTCACGTTGATCATGTTCCCATCATCCTCAATCCGAATCAAGACGTTGGGATAGGATGCCACTATTTTGATGATTGCCTGGGTTGCCTTTGACTGAGTTCTGATGAGGTCAAGTGCTTCCTGAACCATGCGGTACAGATGTATGTTCATCTCAAAATCCAATGTGATCCCTTCAAAGCCCGCCGAAAAAAAATTCAGATGAATTCCGGTTTTATCCGAAAAATTCATGCACAGCTGCTGAATTCCAGGTACCAGGCCCAGATTATCTAAAATTGACGGGTGAAGGTTATACGACAGGTCCCGTACCTCCTGGATGGTTTGTTGCAACCTGGATGAAATGGCGGCTATCTTCTGCCGGATATCCGCCGGTATTTGAGTGTGTTCGCCATGCATCAGATCCATCCCGATTTTCAACGTCGAAAGATCCTGAGCCAGGCTGTCGTGCAGATATAATGAAATATTCTGCCGTTCTGTTTCCTGAACCTTGAAAAGCCTTCGGGTTACATTATAAAATTGCGCTTCGGAACGTTTACCTTCGGATATATCCTGATATTGAACCAGGTATCCCTGAGGCAACCGGGAGCCATCCTTATTCAGGGGCATCATCCATATATCCAGATGAACAATGCCGGTCTTTGAGGTTGGAAACAGATGCCGGTTCCTGTTTTTTTCAAAATCATAGATATGCTCGAATCGAATGGACTTGCCGAATTGCAACGGCCTGAGTTGTTCCTTCCGGATACCCATTTTTTCGGACAGGGAAACACGGGCCATGGCTGCCGCATCCGTAATGCCAAACAACTGTAACGCAGCAGGATTGGCATCCATCAGCCTGCATTCAGCATCATAAATCTCAATTCCGACCGGAGAGGCATGAAAAATTGCAGCTACCGGCAGAGAATTAATGATATGAGCCATATCGTTCATCTGTATCCCCCTCTTTTGAGTATTGAGCGAGATCTTCCATAAATAATTCCGGTGCTTGTCAATGGCTTGTATATTGTAAAATCGAGTTGAAGATTTTCAGATACCTGTCTTTATCTTTGTTTCTCTGTTTCCATCGCTGATATCTCCGGCTATCGGGCGGAGAACGATCTTCTCGCTGAAAGGACATGTCTGAAAAAAAGTACATCCAGAAACGGATAAACCCGCTGTAGCGGCAAGGATAAACAGTTTAAAGAATACAAAAGGATAATTCCAGAACTTGTGGATACTATTTTATCAATGGATGGGTACTGCGCTGAGATTCTTTTTAAATCAGGTAAGAATATGAGTACTTATTTTTTTCTCACATTTAACTTAATAAATGTTTATACACTAACAACAAAATAACCTTAAAATCAATATGTTTTTTTTAAATAACGAGAGAAAAACCATGATGCCGAAAATATCCATCACCAACACATCGATTTTAAATCCATGAGTCCCCCGATTAAGTGGCATGCCGATCCGGCAACCGTCACTTCCCGGCGGTCCAGCGCAGCCAGATGGATGCGGAAAGGCCCCATACGGCATTAACGGCTATTACCCATACCGGCGTCAGCAGGCCGAGATCAAGTCCCAGCCAGCCCTTATGGGCTTTTAACGGAAAAATGACAAACAGCTGCACTATCGTCGGACCCAGACTCAGCACAAACCCCCGCAGAACACATCGGTACCGGCTGATCGGTAAAAGGAACAGGGCGCCAAAGATACCCCCCCAGACAATCCGTGGATACAACCACGAAGCGGAAAGATGGGGGGCCAGCATCACCCCTGTTTTTGCGGTCAGTCCCGCGTCACCGGCATACCAGAGGGCCAGGCTGTTGATTACAGCGCCAAGGCAGCCGGCGGCAAATACCATGGACAAATTTTCAGCAAATCGTTTCACTGGAGTGATCCTGTCTGTCTGGCCTGCTTTGACCGGGTCGGGCCGGAGGTTTCCGGGCATCCCAGTAAGGTTTTTCTTCTTTCCATCGGTCCGTGACCTCTTTGGGAGGGCTGACGAGCACCGCCGTGCACGTTGCGGTAACGGTGCCGTCCGCAAGGCACAGTTCCCCGACTGCCTGCGCACGGTTTTTGCCCTGGCGGAGTATGCGCCCGAAGACTCTCAGCGGTGTATTGGTAGGCGTAATTTTCCGATACTTGACTTCAAGTTTTAACGTAACAAACAGATTGTCAAAGTTGCCGTCGAGCATGAGCGATCGTCCGGCGGTTTCGTCGAGAATCGCCGCCACAACACCGCCATGAGCCACCCCCGGATACGAATTGTATTGATCCGGAATCACCAGATCCGCCTCAACCCGGTTGGCTTCCGGATTATTAAACCATTGCAGCCTTAAACTGTAGGGATTTTCCCGGCCGCAGACAAAACAGGTCCGCGAAGTTGGCTGTGGTATCATGATAAGCCTCTCTTTCTTACAGGGCCCCGGCCATCAGGCGATCGGTTTCACATTGGTACTGAGGGGTGTCCAGACGCGGCCGTCGGGTATCGCCGTGCTTCAAAGCGGTTTGCTTCC